>NZ_CAXBOC010000164.1:0-10093 GCF_963976465.1 uncultured Cyclobacterium sp.
TTGATAATGAAGCATAAACCCGGGGAAGTTTCTGATTACTCAAATTTGGGGGTAGGCCTGTTAGGCTATGTGTTAAGCAATAAAACCCAGATGACTTACGAAGAGATGCTTCAAAAGAAGATTTTTTCTAAATACGGTATGGTTGCTTCAACTACGTTAAGAAGCATAGTAGAAAATAAATTGGTTATAGGACTTAATGATAAAGGAGAAGAGGTGTCCAATTGGGACATGTCTGTGCTTATGGGTGCCGGTGGAATTTTATCCTCGCTAAATGACATGTCAAAGTTTGCCTTGGCTCAATTTGACAGTTTAAACCGAGAATTGGTGCTTTCAAGAACAGCATTTTTTGAGGTAACTGAGAATTATTCAATGGCTTTGGGTTGGAGTGTTATCCAAACGGAGTCGGGAGCTGTTTGGAATTGGCACAATGGTGGAACAGGCGGCTATACCTCGTCCATGATAATAGATGTGAAAGCGAAAAATGGGGTGATCATTCTTTCCAATATATCAGCTCTTGGTGAATTGACCAATACTATCACAAGCTTGGCACCGGCTTTAATGGATGATATTAAAGGTGAAGAAATTGATTCGGACAGCAAATGAATTGATATCGGGAATCACTTTTTAAAAAAATGGGCGCTTTTAACTACAACATCTCCTTTGGGATAGTATAAACTGCAATGCCGGGATCCTCGTCAGTAGTCAATCCATAAATTTCATTTGTATCTTCATTAATAACAAAATTGATGAGTGACCTATCCAACTTTAAATTCCAGAGGGGCTTTCCTTTGTGATCAAAAACCCATATTTGCTCAGCCATAACCGATGTTTTGTTGATTTCAGATAGGCTTACTCCCCCATACAATGCGAAAATATAGCTTTTAGTAACAACAGCATCTCTGTAGCGAAAGTGAGGATTTGTTCCCAGGTATAAATCATTTCCAATTAGTTCAAATGCTGGCAATGCTAGATCCGGCCCATCTATGATGATAAAGGATTTGTCCCGGTTGTCAAAAATTTCAAGCCTATCTCTGAAAAGTCCCACTCTAATAAAAAGACCTTCCTCAGCATTTCCTTTAAAAAAACTGCCGTTTAAGTGGGACAGTTGGTAATCATTCAGGTCAGGTCTATCCTTTACCTTTTCCCAATTTCCATATCCTCCGATTTTATTACCTTCTTTATCAAATTCCAATATTCGATGTTTATCAACCCTTGAAATACCAAGAAAACTGCTGTCAGATGCCTGGGTAAAAAACCAAAGGTCTCTCATGGGCTCAGGCATTTTCCACTCATTTTTGCCAAGAAGTGTAGTGTCCGACATTGAATATTCCACCAGTTTCCTTCCATTCATAGAATAGGCCCAAAAAGTATTGCCATTTTCTCCTTTATAAAACAAACTAGCATCAATCGCCTCTAAGGGACCTTCTCCATATTTACCCTTTGGCTTGTCATAAGTCCAATTTTGGGAATTGATAATATGAATACGGGGATGTTCCTCGGGAACCCTGTGTCTTTCAGATATTAGAATCTTGCTGTCAATTATTCCAATATTAGCTGGATTGATGATTTCTTCGAAATAATGTTTTTCGGATTTTAAGGGGATTATAGTGAAATCCTCTTTTTGGATAATGATATAATTGTCGTTTTCTTTTGATGTCTCACAGGAAACAAATAGAATTAGGAATAGCATTATTCTGTTCATTCTTTAATATAACGTGTTTTAGAATGATTCACAATTAAAAGAGTAGTTTAATTGACAATAGAAAAAGCCTTAATTTTTTATAATTAGATGTAGAAAGAGGCCTTGATTGGCCGGAATATTAATTTTACCCACCAAAAAGTAATATATTTATTTTCTAATTAAGATTGTAGCAAACAGCATTTTCACACTAACAATCTTGTTTGTAACTTTATCCCGGATGATTTGACCAAATAGCTTCACCTTCACTGGAGTCGGTGGCAGAATTAATGGCAGCTATTTTGTGGACAAACTTCAGATACAATTAAAACACTATATGGATACTAACGAAAAATTTCTTTACAAATACCTAAACAATGCCTCTCCAACAGGCTTTGAAGCTTCCGGCCAACAGATTTGGTTGGATTATATTAAACCTTTTGTAGATGAGTATTTTACAGATGCTTATGGGACGGCAGTGGGAGTGATCAATCCTGATGCAAAATTCAAGGTTGTCATCGAAGCGCATGCGGATGAGATTAGCTGGTTTGTGAATTACATTACCCCGGAGGGATATATTTATGTGATAAGAAATGGAGGGTCTGATCATATGATTGCCCCTTCGATGCGTGTCAATATCCATACAGACAAAGGTGTGGTGCCCGGCGTTTTCGGCTGGCCGGCGATTCATGTCAGAGATAAAGGGAAAGAAGAGACGCCCAAAATGGAAAATATTTTCATTGATATAGGTGCCAGGTCAAAAGAGGAAGTCCTTGAAATGGGCGTTCACGTGGGAAGTGTCATTACATTTAATGACGAGTTGACAGAATTGAATAAAAAATTCTATTCGGGAAGAGCGCTCGACAATCGCATTGGTGGATATATGATTGCTGAAGTGGCCAGATTATTGAAGGAGCAACAGGTGGAATTACCATTTGGCTTGTATATAGTCAATGCAGTGCAGGAAGAAATAGGCTTAAGAGGAGCAGAGATGATTGCGGCTAGGATCAAGCCGGATGTAGCCATCATTACGGATGTATGTCATGACACAACCGCTCCAATGTACAGTAAAATTGCTAGCGGTGATTATACTGCGGGCAAGGGCCCTGTGCTGACCTGTGGTGCTGCAGTGCATAAAAAGTTATTGGATCTGATCATTGACAGTGCCAAGAAAGAAGACATCCCTTTTCAAAGATCAGCATCTTCAAGGAGTACAGGGACTGATACAGATGCCTTTGCCTACTCGAATGGAGGAGTGCCGGCAGCTTTGATTTCATTGCCTTTGAAATACATGCATACTACTGTAGAAACTGCCAGTAAGGAAGATATTGAAAGTGTTATAGAGTTAATGATTGCCTTCTTAAAGGACTTTGACCTAAATTTTGATTTTAGGTACGTAAAGTAAATGTTAATAAAGGCGGGTTATCCCGTCTTTATTAATTTTAAGTATACCTTTTTTTGATAAACTCAAGATTCATGAAAGTTTTTATAAATAAGATTATTCCCGAGATTGGATTTAAATTGCTTGAAGAGGCAGGAATTGAATATACTGTTTGGAAAGAGAAACCTATTTTGGATAGAGGGCAAGCCATTCAGTTTTGCAAAGGTCATGATGCTTTTTTAAGTGTTGGACAGGCTGGATTGGATGCTGATTTTTTCAAGGAGTGCAAGCACCTAAAGGTGGTGGCACTACATTCAGTAGGATTTGATGGGGTCGATATAAAAGCAGCCACAGCCAATGGAATACCTATAGGGAATACTCCCAATGTATTGAATAAGGCAACCGCTGAAACGGCCCTCTTGTTGATGTTAACGGTAGCAAGAAAAGCCTTATTCCTTCATAATAAGATAAAAAAAGGACAGTGGGGCGTTTCTCAACCTACTCAAGATCTTGGCTTTGATCTGGCCGGAAAGACCTTAGGAATTGTAGGTTTGGGAAGGATTGGAACAGAATTGGCCAAGATTTGTACCCGATCTTGGGGGATGAAAATTCTTTACCATAACCGAAGTGCCAATGCACAGGCCGAGAAAGAATTTGGAGCCAAGCTGGTGAGTATGGATGAACTATTAACAAGCAGTGATGTGGTTTCTGTTCACACTGCTTTGACTTCGGAGACCAAAGGTATGTTTGGTATGGAGCAGTTCAAGAAAATGAAATCTTCAGCAATCTTTATCAATACTGCCCGTGGAGGTGTACATAAGGAGGATGAACTGATTGAAGCTTTGCAAGAGCAGGTTATTTGGGGAGCAGGCCTGGATGTTACCAATCCTGAACCCATGGCCAAAGACAATCCTTTGTTGGAAATGGATAATGCGGTGGTTTTTCCACACATTGGGTCTGCTACAAAGGAAACCAGAGATGAAATGTCCAGATGTGCTGTAGAGAATATCATTGCCGGACTAAAAGGAGAGCCACTGCCTTATCCTGTTAATCCGGAAGTGCAAAAAGGTAAATAAGTTTATTATCCTAGAGCTACATCTAAAACCATCATGATGATAAAACCACCGATGAAGCCCATTGTGGCCAAGTCGGTGTTTCCATCCTGCTGGGATTCCGGGACAACCTCCTCAATTACCACAAATATCATGGCTCCGGCGGCAAATGCTAAAGCATAGGGTAGGATGGGGGTGAAAATGGAAACAGCCACTGCACCCAATACACCGGCAATAGGTTCAACCAAAGCGGAGGCTTGTCCCATCATAAAGCTTTTCCTCCTGCTTAAGCCCATTCTTCTAAGTGGAACAGCAACAGCTATTCCTTCCGGAAGGTTTTGTAACCCTATCCCTATGGCGAGAATCAAAGCTCCGGCAATGCTGGCTTCAGGAACACCGGAGGCAGCTCCACCAAACAGCACGCCTACCGCCAAGCCTTCAGGGATATTATGCATGGTGATGGCCAAAACCAAAAGAGTTGTCCTTTGCCAAGGTGTTTTAATTCCTTGTTTTTTTGAAATTGATATGTACATGAGGCAATATTTTGTCCAGAACAAAAATAAACAAGGCACCTCCAAAAAATCCTACAGCGGCAGGAATGACCTTTGCAAAGCTTTCACCCTCTGTCATGCTAATGGCAGGAGCCAAGAGGCTCCAGAAACTCGCCGCAATCATTACTCCTCCGGTAAAACCCATCATGGTATCTAAGAAAGGTCTGTTCAATTTCTTAAAGAAAAACACAAAAGCAGCTCCAACTGCAGTGACAAACCAGGTAAATGTGGTAGCTATTAGTGCGGCATAAGCCGGCGCAATACTACTTAAATAGTCAACGAGGATATCAAACATTCTTTTTTCTTTAAAATATATTTCTGCTATTATTGGTCAATTGCTAAAAGGAACAAATCTTAATCCAGTGGAAATCACTTGAAACAGTTTGTTTTTTGTGAATTTTAATTTGGGTTTAGCCAAGGCAAATTTATATAGTTAGATTGGGCTAACAAATTTATTTCAATATTTTTTTATCTTTGTTTTGAAATAATTAAAGCAATGAATAACAGCCAATCCATAGAAAATTACTTAAAAGTGATTTTTAACCAAGCCATCGCTTCTGATGATGTCAATACCACAAGTATTGCCCAAGCTCTGGAAGTCAGCCTTCCATCAGTTAATAGTATGGTCAAAAAATTGGCAGGAATGGGCTTATTGGAGTACGAAAAATACAAGCCTCTCAAGATTACTGCTAAGGGGAGAAAGATGGCCGCCATGATCATCAGGAAGCACAGGCTTACAGAAATGTATCTGGTGGAAAAGATGGGTTTTGGTTGGGAAGAAGTTCATGAGATAGCAGAGCAGTTGGAACATATCCAATCAACAGCCTTTTTTGATAGGATGGATGAAATTTTAGGTTACCCTGAGAGAGATCCCCATGGATCCCCTATTCCAACAAGTAGTGGTGAAATTGCCACACAAAAATTCAGGTTGCTTTCTGATTGTCAGCCTGAGGAGTTGGTAACATTAAAGGCATTAAGCAAGACTTCAGATGAATTTTTAAAATACCTTAACAGCAAAGGCTTGGCATTAGGAGTGGAGGTGGAGATTTTGGAAGTGGAGCCTTATGACAAAAACATGACGGTATCTTACGGCGGACATAAAGAAGTTTTATCAGCCTTGGTATGTTCCAAACTTTTGGTAAGTTAAGAAGGTATGGGAAATAAGCAGGTTAAATAAGCTGGTGGAGCAGGAGTTAGAATGGGAGGAGAAGTGCCGAAGCAATTTCTCTCAATTGGAGGCTTGCCGGTATTGATGCATACCCTACAAGTGTTTCATGCATACGATGCTGAATTGAGACTGGTTTTGGTTTTGCCGGAAAGTCAGTTCGACTATTGGAAGAAATTATGTGGTGAATACAATTTCAAGGTGCCTCATCAATTGATTCAAGGTGGGACAAGTAGGTTTGGATCTGTCAAAAATGGTTTGAATAGTATTCCCGATTGTGAAAATGGCTTGGTGGCCATTCATGATGGGGTTAGGCCTTTTGTGTCAGAGGAAGTGATTCATGAGAGTTACCGGACGGCGGCCAAAGAAGGAAGTGCTATTGCGGTGATAGGATTGAAAGATTCCATAAGGCAGGTTGATGTCAATGGAAGTTCTCAGTTTAAAAACAGGGATGAATTTAGGTTGGTACAGACCCCACAGACTTTCCAGCTTACAAAGATAAAGGAAGCTTTCCTTACAGAAGAAAAACCATACTTTACGGATGATGCAACGGTATATGAAAATATGGGCTGGGATGTTCAACTGATCCTCGGAAACAGAGAAAATATCAAATTGACCACTCCGGAGGACTTAAGCTATGCCACTTTTCTGTTGACTGAAAAGAAAAGAATCATTTAACCATAAAAATAGGTCGTTTATCGGTATTATTTTTTGCTTTGCCGAAATGGTTTTTGAAAAGGAGCGTGATTGTAAGACCTTTCGTTCATTATTAAAATACTAAAATCATGAATGGAAAAAGAAATGGTAATTTCGTGCTAGGAGTCATTATATTAGTGGTAGGCGCACTACTTTTACTCAAACAGATGGGCTTGTTTATACCTTACTGGGTATTTTCATGGCCAATGATTCTCATTGCAATAGGTATTTACACGGGGTATAAAAACAGGTTCCAGAGTACAGGTTCGGTCGTTTTAATTCTAATAGGTGGTTTTTTTCTGCTGAAAGATTTCTTATTCTTACCTTTCCATATGGGGCCTATGCTATTTCCTATTGCCTTAATTTTACTTGGCCTTTATATTATCTTTAAAAAAAACAGAAATAAATCTTTTAATATAGAAGGTTGGGAAAAAGGTTTTGACAAGAGTACTGCGGAGACTGAAAATGTTTTTGGTCAGTACAGTCCCGACTTTATCAATGTAGATGCTTTTCTTACCGGAATTAAAAGAAAAGTAATGAGCAAGAATTTTAAAGGAGGAGACGTCACTTCTGTATTTGGAGGAGCAGACATAGATTTAATGCATGCAGATATTCAAGATCAAGCAGTATTGAAAGTCTCTGTAGCTTTTGGTGGTTTGAAACTCATTGTTCCTCCCCATTGGGACGTTCAGTTGGGGGTAACTAACTTGGCAGCCGGTATAGATGACAAGAGGTATTCCCAACAAGGAGCGGCTCAAAACGCTGATAAAAAATTAATCCTCACAGGTTCGGTGATTTTCGGTGGAATAGAAATCACTTCTTATTAAAATTAAGTGCATGATGGAAAAGTCACCTGAATTCTTAAAAGTCAATGAAAATAGTAAGGATCAGGTGATTTTTCTTTTAATGGTTTTTGCAGGGATTTTTGTCTCTGCCTATTTGAGTCAAGGTAATTTGGAATGGAGCATTGCTGATGGGCTGGTCAGTACCATTTCTGTTGGGTTGGGGGCCATCCTTATCAAACTAATGTTGAATTACTACCCTGTTGGCGTAGTAAAAAGTTGGCCAACCCTATTGTTTTCACTGGTTTTAGCAGCTGTACTTACCTATGGAAACCAAATGCTCTGGGGATCCGGTTGGCTAGGTTTTGCAGAGAATTTAATTTTATTTAAGGTTACTGTTCCTTTAAGGATCTCCATCGGAACATGGCTTTTTCATCTGGTAGGGATGAATGTGCTATCCAATAGGTCAAGCACCAAAGACATTCATAAACTGCAGCATGAGGAAAGTCGACAAAAATTGTCAACGGATGCAGAGTTGCATTACCTACGGCAGCAAATGCAACCTCATTTCCTTTTTAACAGTTTGAATTCGATCAATGCCCTATTAAAGAGAGACCCGGAGAAAGCGCGCAATATGGTGCAGGGCCTGGCAGATTTTTATAGAAAAAACTTAAAGGCGGATTCAAAAAAATGGACCGTAGTGGCCACTGAGATAGAGGCCATTACTCAGTATTTTTATTTGGAAAAAATTCGCTTTGGACAAAGGCTCAATTATGAGATAGATATACCCGAAAGTATTTTAACTTTAAAGTTACCTTCCCTACTGTTGCAGACCTTGGTAGAAAATGCAGTGAAACATGGCTTGTATGGTGTCACAGGAGAAGTTTCAATCCAGATAGAAGGCAAACTAAAAGAGGGTAACCTTGAAATAACTGTGAGAAACCCCAGTGAAGAGAATTCTAAAAAAGCAACAGGTACAGGCTTTGGTTTAGAAAGCTTAGATAGAAGATTGTTTTTGATTTTTGGTAGAAAGGATTTATTGAGTTATAGCCAAAGCGAGGGGCAGTTTACTGCTATTTTAAAAATTCCACAAATCAAATGATACGCTGTATAATTGTAGATGACGAGCCATTGGCTCAAGACCTTCTTCAAGACTATTTAGAAGAATTTACGGATCTTGAAGTGGTTGGTTGTTTTAATGATGGATTTGAGGCTTTTAAAGGAATTGGAGAACTCCAGCCTGACCTGATATTCCTTGATATTGAAATGCCTAAAATTACCGGGTTTGAACTGGTAGAGCTTTTAGAAGAGCCTCCAAAGATAATTTTTACTACAGCTTATGACAATTATGCGATCAAAGCATTTGAATTACAGGCTGTGGATTATTTGCTAAAGCCTTTTTCCAAAGAAAGGCTAAGGCAGGCGATACAACGGGTGACTATAGCTCCCAATGACCCGTCAAAATTGGCAAAACTAAATGAGGAAATGCCATTGGAAGGTTTTTTAAATAGGATTGTTGTAAAAACCGGGAATAGGATTGAGGTTTTAAATGAAGTTACTATTTCATCCATAAGTGCCGATGGTGATTATATAAAGATCAATTCAGCAGGTAAGCAATACCTGAAGTTAGGAACCATGGCTTACTATGAAAAAATGCTTGACCCTCAAAGTTTCACGCGGATCCATCGATCACATATAGTGAATATTTCAGAGATAAGT
This sequence comes from uncultured Cyclobacterium sp., assembly GCF_963976465.1. Classification (NCBI taxonomy): domain Bacteria; kingdom Pseudomonadati; phylum Bacteroidota; class Cytophagia; order Cytophagales; family Cyclobacteriaceae; genus Cyclobacterium; species uncultured Cyclobacterium sp. The sequence goes on from NZ_CAXBOC010000164.1 coordinate 9,025, forward strand.
AAAATAGAGCCTTATCAAAAGGAAAACTATCTGGTATTTCTAAAAGACAATAGCCAATTGCCAGTAAGCAAAAAGGGCATGGTGAAACTAAAAAAAGTCTTAAGGATATAAAGTAGCAAAAAGCCTTCACTAAATAGAGAAGGCTTGATACTTAATATTCATCTTCATTAAAGAAGAAATCGTCTTTTGTTGGATAATCCGGCCATATTTCCTCAATATTTTCATAAGGTTCTCCGTCGTCCTCAAGCTCTTGGAGGTTTTCTACAACTTCTAATGGTGCTCCGGAGCGAATAGCAAAATCAATTAACTCATCCTTGGTGGCTGGCCACGGAGCGTCTTCCAAATAGGAGGCAAGTTCTAAAGTCCAATACATAATCTACACAAGTTTAAAGATCCCCTTAAAGGGGTGCAAAAATAGAAATACTTTCTTAAACTAAAACATTTACGGATTATTTGTTTGTAAGTTCTTTTAAAATACTGTTTTTCACATCGACTTTTCTCTTATGGGCAGCAATTTTTTTCCTCATAATGTGATCAAATTCACCTTCCTGGCTTCTGAAGTTCTCAGCATTTTCCCTTACAGTGACAAGTTCTCTTTGATCTCGGGCAATAAGGTCTTTCAAAAGGTTTATTTTTAGGGAGTTTTGCTCCGCTTCAGGCATTTCTGCAAACCCTTCATATTTTGAATGACAAAGTTTGTCTAGAAATGATTTCTCAAAGATTATTTCTGAAAAGAATACGAAAGAGCCAATACTTTGTTGTGCATTTCTTGGTTTTTTTGGAGGAAGTTTTTTCCATTCCCCCTGTAATTTTTTCGCTTGATTCAATTTGCTTTCATTCACTTCTCCTTTGGAGAGTAACCGCATTTCCTCTGCCCACCGATCAATTTTCTTGATCATCAATCCAGGGCTGATTGTGGGCATGCTCTGGCTCATGCGTTTGAATTTGCTGAAAATACGGTTGTTAATTTTAGAAAACTCATCCCAAATGGGTTGTCTCTTAGAAGCGGGTACCCGCCCGGAAGTTTTCCATTCTTAGCTAAATCATTGATGTCATTAATAGTAAGACC
>NZ_CAXBOC010000165.1:0-10040 GCF_963976465.1 uncultured Cyclobacterium sp.
TCTAAATTAATAGGTCATGAAATATAAAATGAACTATTTTTAAGGGAACATCTGTTATCAATGCGTTAAAAAATAATCAATAAAATTGAATGAGGCAGCTTAAAATCAGTAAACAGATTACCAACAGGGAAAGTCAATCTCTGGATAAATACCTTCAAGAGATAGGTAAGGTAGATTTATTGACAGCAGATGAAGAAGTGGTTTTGGCCAAGAGGATCCGTGAAGGTGACCAATTGGCCTTGGAAAAATTAACCAAAGCCAACCTTAGGTTTGTTGTCTCCGTTGCCAAGCAATATCAAAACCAGGGCTTATCATTGGGAGATTTGATCAACGAGGGGAACCTAGGTTTGATTAAAGCCGCCCAGAGATTTGATGAGACCAGGGGTTTTAAATTTATATCTTATGCCGTTTGGTGGATTCGCCAATCTATTCTTCAGGCCCTTGCCGAGCAATCCAGGATTGTAAGGCTTCCACTAAATAGAGTGGGGTCCTTAAATAAGATTAGCAAAACCTTTTCTGAGCTTGAGCAAAAGTTTGAACGTGAACCTTCACCTGAAGAACTTGCGGAAGTTTTGGAGGTGACTGCGGGAGAAGTGGTGGATACCATGAAAATTTCCGGTAGGCATGTATCTATGGATGCTCCATTTGTTCAAGGAGAGGAAAATAGTTTGCTTGATGTATTGGAAAACGACGGTGAAATTAAACCTGATGATGGTTTGATGAATGACTCCTTGAGGAAGGAAGTTCAAAGGGCTTTATCTACGCTTACCCAAAGGGAAGCGGATGTCATTACCCTTTATTTTGGACTTAATGGCGAACATGCCATGACTTTAGAGGAAATAGGAGAAAAATTTAACCTCACCCGCGAAAGGGTAAGGCAAATCAAAGAAAAAGCGATTCGGCGACTTAGACATACCAGTAGAAGTAAAACTTTGAAGCCTTATCTGGGATAAAATTTTAAACAAAGTTAAGAATTAAGAAAGGGCACTTTGCCCTTTTTTTATATCCCACAAAAAAATCCCATTCGAGTAAACTTTTTTGTTTTGCTATGGTGTTAGTATTCGAAAGAATTTCACTTTGTGAGAAGTATTGAACAATTGATAAAACAATGGACAAAGAAATAGAAAAAATAAAGGTTCTTATTATTGGATCAGGTCCGGCAGGCTATACTGCCGCTATTTATGCATCTCGTGCAGGGCTTTCTCCTGTAATGTATACGGGCGTCCAACCCGGTGGTCAGCTGACCATCACCAATGATGTAGAAAATTATCCCGGATATCCAGACGGTGTCATGGGTCCCCAAATGATGGAAGATTTCAGAAAACAAGCGGAACGCTTTGGAACTGATGTGAGGTATGGGGTAGTGACAGAGATAGATGCAGGTAATAGACCTTTTAAAGTTACTGTAGATGAGGGAAAAACCCTTCTTGCAGAAACCGTAATTATTTCTACCGGTGCATCTGCAAAATGGCTGGGTATAGAAAGTGAAACCAGACTCAACGGTAAAGGTGTATCTGCTTGTGCTGTTTGTGATGGTTTTTTCTTTAGAGGAAAAGATGTGGCCATCGTAGGAGGTGGAGATACTGCCTGTGAAGAAGCAAGTTATTTGGCCAATATCTGTAATAAGGTTTATATGTTGGTGAGGAGAGATGAACTTCGGGCTTCTCAGATCATGCAAAATAGGGTGATGAAAAACCCTAAGATTGAAATCCTTTGGAACCATGAAACGGTTGAGGTTTTAGGTGATGAAGAGGTGACCGGTGCCAAGGTAAAAGACAGGATTACAGGAGAGGAGAAGGATTTGGCTGTGGAAGCTTTCTTTGTAGCCATTGGACATCAACCCAATACTGCTATTTTTGAAAATCAGATTGATATGGATGAAAATGGTTATATACTTACCCAACCGGATAGTACAAAAACCAATGTTCCCGGGGTATTTGCATGTGGAGATGCTCAGGATCATGAATACCGTCAAGCAGTTACTGCTGCAGGAACAGGCTGTATGGCAGCTTTGGACGCAGAAAGATTTTTGACTTCACAAGAATAGGTCTATAATTTATGCGTTTAAAAGAAAGGTGGCTCTTGGTTCTTCTTCTTTTGACGTCCGTAAGCTTTGGTAGTATCGCACAAAATAAAAAGAGAGATAAACATAAAAATGGTGTAGTAGAACAAAATCTGGCCGTTCCTTCTGGTGCGCTGAATTTTGATGCTGATCAATATCGCAGTGATTTAGAAAAGGCCACAGATGCTTTGATTTTCAAAGATGGCCTTGACCTAAAAAAGCGACTGTCTCTGGTAAGTGAAAATAGCGATGCTTTTATCTGGGCACCTACACATGTGATGGTGGAAGTGGCAGAGAAGGTATTGATCGATAGTATTTGGATTACAGCCCATGAATATTACGGACGCTGGGACAGTCATAAAATTAACAGTTATGATTTTGATCCAAGAGAGTTTAAAGATACGATTCCAGTAACATTATATAATTCCTATTATGGCTCCGGTTGGAGCGCTCCTCTGGAGAATACCAAAATCAATTCAGATTTTGGGAGAAGGCGCTACCGATGGCACCATGGGATTGATTTAAAATTAAAAACCGGTGACCCGATCAGGTCCGCATTTGATGGTATTGTTCGCATTACTTCCTATGAGCGGTATGGCTATGGGCATTATGTGGTGATTAGACATAGAAATGGGCTTGAAACCATCTACGGACATCTTTCGAAGAAGCAAGTGAAAGTGGGGCAGGAAATTAGAGCCGGTGATATCATTGGTCTTGGAGGAAGCACGGGTAGAAGTACAGGGCCTCATTTGCATTTTGAGATTCGGTATCAGGGGCTGTCTATCAATCCTACAGAAATTTTCGATTTTGAAATTGGGAGAATTAAGTCGCCCATTTATACAATAACTGCCCAAAGTTTCGACCATGAAATTAAAATGCGGGAAGCTGTATATCACCGGATTCGAAGTGGAGATAATTTATCTGTCATTGCTCGGCGATACGGAGTTAGGGTAAGTCAGATTACCAGATTAAATGGAATTAGTACGCGAACTATTCTTAGAATAGGAAGGCGTCTGCAAATACAATAAGCGTTTTAAAATTCATTTTAAAGGATAAAAATGAAATTGGATATTTTGGCCATAGCTGCTCACCCTGATGATATTGAGTTGGCATGTAGTGGCACTTTGGCTTCTCATATAGATAAGGGCTATAAGGTCGGTATATTAGACCTTACAAAGGGAGAAATGGGTACCCGTGGCACACCGGAGATCAGGATGCTGGAGGCAGATGCTTCTGCAAAAATTTTGGGGCTTAGTGCCCGGGAAAATTTGGGCTTTAAGGACATCTACTTTAAAGATGACCTGGATCACCAAACAGCCATAGCTAAGGTGATTCGAAAATACAAGCCTGAAATAGTGCTTGCCAATGCTGTTAGAGACAGGCATCCCGACCATGGAAAAGGGGCAAGCCTGGCTTCCCATGCTTGTTTTATAAGTGGTTTGAGGAAGTTAGAGACTACATTGGATGGAGTTCCTCAGGAAGTTTGGCGGCCAAAGTTTGTTTACCACTACATTCAAAATGAATATATAGTGCCGGATATCGTTGTTGATATTTCTGATTATTGGGAAACCAAAAAAGATAGTATTCTTGCTTTTAAGTCTCAATTTCATAACCCTGACTCCAATGAACCGGAAAGCTTTATTTCAAGACCTGAATTTCTGGACTTTATTGAAGCGAGATCTCGGGAGTTGGGACATAAAATCAATGTTGAATTCGGTGAAGGTTTTACCGTTGAAAGGGTTGCAGGAGTGAAAGATCTTTTCAACTTAATTTAACCCGTTGTTTTTACCCCAACATGGACAGATCATTTGTTATCCATGTTGGGGTACTATTTTTAATAGCACTTTATTGCTATAGCTGTTAAGGAGCCAATCGCTCCATGCTCCATTCAGGTGCTCCCTCTTTGCGTTTGTATAAAACCCTGTCATGCAATCGTGCGGGTCTGCCTTGCCAAAATTCGATGCTAGAAGGCATTAGCCGATACCCTCCCCAATGTTCGGGTCTTTTCATCGCTTCCGCTTGAAACCTTTTTTCAGTTTCCTGTTGTCTTTCTTCCAGAAAGCTTCGGTTAGGGATCACCTCACTTTGGGGGCTTGTCCATGCGCCTATTTGGCTTTGAATTGGCCTGCTTTTAAAATATTCATCAGATTCTTCAGTAGAAGTTTTAGTAACTACCCCTTCAATTCTTACCTGCCTTTCAAGTTCAGGCCAGAAAAATGTCAAAGAAGCATTGGAGTTTATGGTGAGCTGCTGTCCTTTCTTACTGGAATAGTTTGTAAAAAAAACAAAGCCTTCGTCAGCTCCTTTAAGTAAAACAATTCTACCTGATGGATGGCCATTTTCATTTACGGTACACAGGTGCATGGCTGTCGGTTCATTTACTTTTGCAGTCAGTGCTTCAGACAACCATACTTTGAATTGTTCCAAAGGGTCCTTATTTACCTCATTTAAATTCAATTTCTTAGAAGAATATTCTATTCTTATGTCTGCTAATTTCATTTTATGATTATTTGTAGCTGAAATTTAAGTTTGGAATACAAATATATTGGTTTTAAGATTTTTTGCTTTATATTAATGCCTCATATAAATCACAGTTGATGGTTGATAGGTCCAATATAAAGCCAAAATCGGGAAGTTTGTTGATTTCTGAACCTTTTCTACAAGATGAAAATTTTGTTAGGTCTGTGGTTCTTTTGTGTGAAAACAATGAGTTAGGTTCTTTCGGTTTGGTGTTGAATAAGCTGTCTATATTCAAATTGGACGAGCTCATGGAAGGTTGTGAACTATTAGGTAAGGAAGTATATGTTGGTGGTCCGGTGGAGCAAAATACGCTTCATTTTATTTATTGTGGAGAGCAACTTCTGGAAGATAGTGTGGCATTAGGAGATCAACTGTGGTGGGGAGGTAATTTTAATGAATTAATGGAGAAGTATAAGTCCGGCTTACTGGATATTGCTAATTTTCGTTTCTTCTTAGGCTATTCAGGTTGGGAAGAAGGGCAATTGAGTGAGGAATTGCTGGAAAACACATGGATAGTTTGTGACAATATCCATACGAAAAAGATCTTTAAGGTAGCTCCGGATGAATTATGGCGAGTTATTTTAAAGAATATGGGGGGTGATTTCCAAGTATTGGCAAATTATCCGATTGACCCAAGACTAAATTAGCTCAAAATTGCTACTTTTGTTTAGTATGGATTGAATTACGCAGGAATATTTTAAATATTATGGATAACGAGAAAGAAATGTCTGAAAATGCAGACAAGGTTACTGAAGGATTGGCAAATAGTCAAAAATCAGGAGAAGAAGCTTCTACCGAAAAGGAGGTAACACCAAGCAGTGATGTGACTGGTGAAAGTTCACCAACAACTGACCCAAAGGATGAGGAAAGCAGTTCTTCATCAAGTTTGAATCAGAAAGAAACAGTTGCTGAGGAACAAAAAGAAATCAATGAAGAAGCATCTTCAGATAAAACTGAGGCGGCTGAGACTTCAAGTGAAACCAGCCCGGCTGCCAAAGAAGATTCAGAAGAAAGTGAAGAGGAAGAAGAGGAATTTGATTTTCACAATTACACCAAAGCTCAACTTATTAAAGTGCTTAAAGACTTTGTACATGAACAAAATTTTGTTCGAAGAGATAGTTTGGTACAAGAAATTAAAAATCAATACGACGAATATTATTTAAAAGAGCAAGCACAAGCCCTTGATCAATTTCTCAAAGAAGGAGGAGAAAAAGATGGTTTTGTATATAGAGGAACAGACGAAGACCGCGAGTTTTTCGCATCCTACCAATTGTTTAAAGAGAAAAAACACCAACAATTCAAAGACCTTGAAAAATCCAAGGAAAAGAATGCCAACGATAAAAATCTTATTCTAGATCAATTAAGGGCTATTGTGGATGGGGAAGAGACCACCAATAGTATTGAGACTATTAAAAAGATCCAAGATGAATGGAAAAAAATAGGCCCTGTTCCCCATAGTCAAAATAAAAATCTTTGGGCTTCCTATAATGCTTTAATGGATAGGTTTTATGACAACCGCAGTATCTATTTTGAGCTGAAAGAGCTAGATAGGAAAAAGAATCTGGACAGTAAATTAGAGCTATGCAGCAAAGCAGAGGCTTTGTCTGAGCTGGAAGATGTAAAGGAAGCCATTAAAAGTTTGAATGACCTGCACGAAGAATTCAAACATATAGGGCCTGTACCCAGAGAAGATCAAGAAGCCTTGTGGCAACGTTTCAAAAGTGCTTCCGATGCTGTCTACAACAAACGTAAAGCGTATTATGACAGTCAGCGAGAAGTTTTCAAAGCCAATCAGGTACTGAAGGAAAGACTAATTGAAAAACTAGAAGAATTCAAGTCCTTTAAAGCTGAGAAAATTAGAGATTGGAATACTAAAACCAAAGAAATCCTTGCCCTTCAAAAAGAGTGGGAGGCCATTGGTCCTGTACCTAGAGAAGCAGGTAAGGAGATCAACAAAACCTTTTGGGGACTATTTAAGCAGTTTTTTCACCATAAAAATTTATTCTTTAAGGAATTAGATGAGATAAGGCAACAGAACAAGGAAAAGGCTGAACAACTAATTGAAAGGGCAGAGTCTTACTTGGACAGTACCGATTGGAAAAATTCCTCCAATGAACTAATACAATTGCAAAAGCAATGGAAGGAATTGGGACCAATGCCTGAAAAATTCCGTGACGACCTATACAATCGCTTTAAAAAAGCATGTGACACCTTCTTCGATAATAGGAGAAGTGCAAACAAAGAAAACAATAAGGCCTTTGAAGAGAATCTTGTGGCCAAAGAAAAGGTATGTCAGGAGATTTTAGATGCTGCAAAGGATGAAGACCAAACAAGCTCAGAAAACCTCGAAAAGCTTATCCAGCAATACAATGAAATAGGTTTTGTGCCAAGAAAGAGCATGAAGGATATTTCCAATAAATTCAATACGGCTGTAAACGAATATGTTTCCAAACTAGAGCTTGAAGGGGAAAGTAAGGATGATTTTCTATTCAGACTTAACCTTAACAAACTTCAGGCAGACCCGAATAGCAATAAAGTTCTGAATAAAAAGGAGCACGGTATTCGCAGACAGATCACGGATTTGGAAAACAACATTACTTTGTGGAGAAACAATTTGGAGTTTTTTGCTGCTTCAAAAACGGCTGAGCAGGAAGTGGATAAACTCAAAAAGAAACTTTCAATTATCAGAGAATTTTAATGCCTTCACTATGAGTAAAATAGGTATTTTGTTAGAAATTTCTTCTCAAAAGTTTTGATTTCATAGGAGTATAAAACTATATTTGCACTCGCAATCAGGGAAAAAGACTTCCTGATGACACTTTTAAAAGGGTGTATTTATAGAGAAGCCTCCTTAGCTCAGCTGGTAGAGCAACTGACTTGTAATCAGTAGGTCGTTGGTTCGATCCCGACAGGAGGCTCTTAAAATCAAGCACTTACAGGATAAAACTTGTAAGTGCTTTTTTTTTGTGGTAGTTGTTCTATATTCGGATAGTAAAAGGAGAAAAGAAGCTAAATAATCAATATGGTATGAAAATTATTAACGGTACTAGTTTATCTATCCTTCTCCCAATATTTTTTAAGGATAAGTCTTTCCATGTACAAGAGGTGGGGTTGGTTATTTTTGTTGATGCTCCTTTTGTTTTATAAATGGAATTAGGATTGGTCTTATTTTTTGTAATTTATGCAATTAATTCAGGCTGAAATAAAAGGTGATCCCATAATATATGCTAAAGAGTTCTGTTTGAGGCTTGTAATTATACCGAACAAATTCTTCATGTATGGGGTATTAGCTCCTTTAATATTTTTGTCTTCAAAGAAATGTATTAATGGCTTTAATGGCAAAAGCCCTTGTTTAGATGCTATTGAACCTTGATATAGTCATTTGAAGATTGGGAGGGATATTTTGATTACATTTCAGTAGGCTTCAAGCGAGAGTAGGAAGATCCTTCTGATGATAAAATCAAAATAAAGAAGGTTTTCAAATAAAGAATTCAATACATAAGGAACTTTGATGGATTTAAGACACTACAGATTTTTACCCGATAAGGAAATGTTAAGAAATATTATAAAATTAATTAGCTGTATTTCCATCGGACTAGTCATCGGCTGTAAAGAAAAAGGTACTGTTGAAAGCGAAGCATTTTCTGTGGAACTGGAAACCATCGCCAAAGGCAATGAAAAGGAGTTTACATGGACGCATGCGCGTTCGGCAGTAATCCCTTCTGATTCCCCAAAGGTAATCACCACCATGTCGCAAACCCTTAAAAAGGGCTCAGATGTGTACCATGATTTGTTTCAGATAGAAAGCCAGGATAGGGGGGGGACCTGGACTTCACCTGAAGTCATCCCTTCTTTGACGATCATTAAACAAGACAGTGGCTATCGATCCCTGGTTGATATGTGGCCCCAATGGCATTCAAATACCAAAAAAGTGGTAAATATAGGTACCTCACCTTTTTATTCTAACGCAAAGACACATGACGGCTGGAAAAAGAAAGTGGTCTATGCTTATCTTGATGCTGAAACCGAACAATGGAGTGCTCCACAGTTTCTGGAGCTTCCAAAATTGGATCATGACGGGATGCTGTTAATGGCTCCTGCAGCAGGAAGCGCCCAATGGTTGGAATTACTCAATGGAGATATCCTCCTGCCTATATTTTATTTTAAGGTTACAGAGGAACAAGCATCCTTAGCAATGACTAACCCGGACGAGGCGTTCAGTATTGGTAATTTGATGAAAAGTGATGATTTTGGGTTTAGCACCACAATTGTACGATGTTCTTTTGATGGTAAAAATTTAATTTATAAAGAGCATGGTGATGAATTAATACTTAAGCAGGGTAGGGGAATATATGAACCGTCCATTACTTTCTTTAAAGGAGAATATTTCCTGACCATGCGCAGTGACAAGAGTGCCTACGTATCCAAAAGTAAAGATGGATTGCATTTTAGCCCTCCAAAGGAATGGACTTTTGATGATGGTGCTGTACTGGGAAGTTATAATACTCAGCAACATTGGGTAAGCCACAGTGACGCTTTATACTTGGTGTATACCAGGCGAGGAGCAAATAATGATGAGGTTTTCCGTCATAGAGCACCTCTTTTTATGGCAGAGGTGGATTCGGATAAACTTGAGGTAATTCGTGATTCAGAGCGCATAGTGGTACCTAACCGAGGTGTAGCTCTAGGTAATTTTGGCATAATGGAAGTCAATCAAGCTGAGACTTGGATCACTGTTGCCGAATATATGAGAGGAGAAGAAAACGTAGCTGCTGATAATAGTGTTTTCACTGCCCGAATCCTATGGAAGCGTCCAAATTTGAATTCAAAACAATAATTATAGATTTAATTAACTTATAATATGTCCAAGTATTTCTTCGTATTTTTTATAGCTTCTTTTTTATTAACCATCAGTCTGATTCCTACAAAGGGACATGCAAATTCCGGAAGTAAAACCACTGAGTATATCAATCCCAATGACTTCGATGGAACAGATACAGAACGGATTTCACAGGCCATCCAAAAAGCTAAAAACACTTCGAATTTAGTACGTATTCCAAGGGCCAATGCCAATGGCTCCAATATATGGATGATCGATAGTGCCATTTTATTGCCAAGCAATCTCACTTTGGTCTTGGACAATTGTACCCTTCAACTTTCTGATACCAGCAGGGACAATATGTTTAGATCTGATAATGTAGGCTTAGGCATAACTGATCCTGAATGGAATGAAAATATTAATATTTATGGGATTGGGAAAGCAATTCTGAAAGGAGCTAATAATCCACGAGCAACAGGAGATGGAGCAAGAATGCTTACTTTGAACCCAAAGCTTGAGCAAGAAAAAGGAAATTGGAGAGTAAGTTACGGTACAGATGCCGGCAAACCGGACCGAAAACAAAAAGGAGACTGGCGAAATATTATGGTGTTAATTGGTTATGTAAAGCACTTTACTATT
>NZ_CAXBOC010000166.1:0-9956 GCF_963976465.1 uncultured Cyclobacterium sp.
CAAATTTCCCATGTCCTATGATCTGCTCATAAGAATGATTGTCACCATATTTGGCATAGTCTACAATGATACTAAATGCAACAGCTACAACTTTCCCATTGTCTTCCAGGCAGATTTGCCCCTCAGGAAAAGCATTTAGCTGGTTTTTAAATTCTTCCTTGGTCCAAGACATGGCTTCCGTCTTGTACGTGGAAAGCATTATTTCTCTGATGTCATTAAAATCAGAATGCTTGATGTTTCTGAGTTTAAGTCTATGTTCGAGTTCTTCGTTTTGTCTACTCATGGCATTAAATTAGCAACAAATGTACCTAAAATGTGGACTTTTAAATGAATGGAATAGAAAATATAATGGTTAAAATTATTATCTTATCACCTGTTTAACTATTTGCTTGCATGTGTGTTAGTTAAAGGGGGCAAGGGGTTTCTGAAATTCTATATACTTTAATTTAAGGTCTAAAGCAAAATCAAAGAGCAACTAAAAGAGCAACTATATGAATGAATGGATACAAAATATTGGCAATGGAGATTTTGCCGACTTATTAGATAAGCTAAACGAATTTCTGGATATCAAGTTACTGATGCTCGGGAAAACAGAGTTAACCATAGGTTTGTTTTTAGGGCTTACCATATCCATTGTGTTGGTATTTATTGTCTCCGAATTGGCAAGAAGGTTTCTTGCCAATAAGGTTTTAGCCAGGTATAAGATTGAAGTAGGTATGCGTCAATCTATTGCAACCTTTTTTAAGTACCTACTGATTATAATTGGATTAATTACTATTTTACAAAATAGTAATGTAGACCTGAGCGCATTGGGTATTTTGGCCGGAGCTATCGGTGTGGGAATTGGCTTTGGTCTTCAGAATATTACCAATAATTTTATTAGCGGTTTGATCATTCTATTAGAAAGGCCCATAAAAGTTGGTGACCGAATAGAGGTGGATGAGGTCTATGGGGATGTGGAGAGAATATCTGCCAGATCTACCACAATTCTCACCAATGACAATATTTCCATCATTGTTCCAAATAGTCAATTTATAGACAATTCAGTTATCAATTGGTCGCACAATGATAGCAATATTCGGTTCAATATACCTGTTGGCGTTTCCTATAAGGAAGAGCCGGAAAAGATAAGACGTATTTTGTTAGAAGTGGTGAAAGAGTTTCCTGGAGTTCTTACTAAGCCAGAGCCTGATGTACTCTTTGATAAATACAATGACAGTAGTATTGATTTTAACCTAAGGGTGTGGACCACTGAATATACCAACAAACCCAATGTCTTGAAAAGTCAACTTTACTATGCTATTTTTCAAAAGTTTGCGGAAGAGAATGTGGAAATCCCTTTCCCTCAAAGAGACTTACATATACGTTCAGGTCTGGATAAAATTGCAATAAAGTAATTTTTTTATTGGGGCATTGTATATTATCTTTAGGGCGTTTATAGCCAGTGGATTAATGGCTAGGGAATTGGTTTAGGAAAGATGAGCAAGAAGATATTTTTTATAACATTTTTTTTAACGTGCATTTTATTACAAACATTTGGCCAAGGTTTTAATAAATATAGGCGCGAGGAATTATGGTCATTTTCCGTTCAGGGTGGCCCTTCCCAATACTTTGGTGACCTGTATGCATTATGGCAATACAAAGAAGGAGTTCAACCAGATTATTACGCAGGGTTTAGTACAAGGTATACCTTTGGGACCAATTTGAAGGCCAGAGGGGATGTTGGGTATTACAAAATTTCTGGACAAGATGATCACGCCGATCCTAATAGTGGGAGAATTCCCAGGAATTTAAATTTCCGTAGTGAAAATTGGGAGGCCGCATTATTGATAGAGTACTATTGGAAGCCAGTGAAAAAATTTAATATCAACAGGGCCTTCTTTAATCCATATGTCTTTTTAGGTTTGGGCGCTTCCACAATTGACCCTCATACCAATTACAACAATAACTGGGTAGCACTGCGTCCATTAAGGACTGAAAATGAGCTTTATAATAACGTTGTTGTGATCATGCCTATGGGGCTAGGAATAAAATATAAAGTAAATTTATATTTGGATGTATTCGTTGAAGGTAACTATAGGTTTACTTTTTCTGATTATTTAGATGATGTCAGTGCTTTTAATGTTTCAGGTTTTTATGATGACTTGATAGAAGACTATATTTCCGGAGTGAATCCTGATAGACTTCGGCTATCAGTTAGGGAAGAAAGATTTTTACTCCCTAATGGAGAGCCAAATATAGAATTAATCAGAAGTACGAGAGGTAGCGCAAGGAGAGGGAGTGGTGACCCAAGACTAAATGAACCCGGTGCGCGTTATGACGGATACTTCACCTTAAGTGCCGGTGCTGAAATTAACTTTTCATATGGGTTTTGGAGAAACTGGATTCTCCAAGGAAGGAGCCGAACGTTTAGAAATTGGTAGTTTACGCTCGATATTATTTTTTAATTAAAAAGTGATTTACATATAGTTATCCATATTCGAAATGAATAGGGATATTTTTTATACTTTTGGAATTGAATTGACCAATAATTTTACAATTACTGAAAATGTCTGATTATAATTTTCGCGCCATTGAAAAAAAATGGCAGGACCGTTGGGAGCAAACGGGGATTTTCAATGCTAGTCCGGAAGCAAATAAACCCAAATTTTATTCTTTGGATATGTTCCCATACCCTTCTGGAGCAGGACTTCATGTAGGTCATCCATTAGGATATATTGCCTCTGATATTGTGACACGTTACAAAAGATTAAAAGGATTCAATGTATTGCACCCTATGGGCTATGATTCCTTTGGGCTTCCTGCAGAGCAGTATGCGATTCAAACGGGTCAACATCCTGCCATAACGACAGAGGAAAATATAAAAAGATATACCGAACAACTTAAAAATATTGGCTTTGCCTTCGACTGGAGTAAGGAAGTTAGAACCTCTGATCCTGAGTATTATCGATGGACACAGTGGATCTTTATGCAGCTTTTTGAAAGTTATTATGACATGGAAGCTGATAAGGCCATGCCAATATCTCACCTTGTTTCCGTATTTGAAAAAGAAGGAAATAAAGGGGTAAAAGCGGCTTGTGATGAAGATACAGAGGTATTTGGTGCTGAGGAATGGGCGGAATATTCAGCCGAAGAAAAGCAAAGGGTATTGTTAAGGTATAGGCTTACCTATTTGGCTGAGACCACTGTCAACTGGTGTGCCGCATTGGGCACAGTCCTTTCTAACGATGAGGTCAAGGATGGTTTTTCTGAAAGGGGGGGGCATCCCGTCGAAAGAAAACGCATGATGCAATGGAGTATGCGGATTACCGCCTATGCTGAACGATTGCTTAATGGTTTGGAAAATTTAGATTGGCCTGATCCGGTTAAAGAAATGCAAAGGAACTGGATAGGCAGGTCTTTGGGGGCAGAAATGGTATTTGATGTAGAAGGTCAAAATGAAAAAATTAAGGTCTTTACCACAAGGATTGATACCATATATGGAGTGACTTACCTGGCATTGGCTCCTGAGCATGAACTGGTAGGAAAGTTAATTACTGAAGATCAGAAAGAAAACGCACTTAGTTATGTGGCCCAGGCAAAAAACAGGTCTGAGAGGGATAGAATGGCTGATGTGAAGACCATTTCTGGTGCTTTTACCGGTAGTTATGCGAAAAATCCTTTTAATGGGGAAAGTATTCCGATTTGGATTGCAGATTATGTGTTGGCCGGTTATGGAACAGGAGCAGTTATGGCGGTGCCTTCCCATGATGAGCGGGATTATAATTTCGCCAACCATTTTGGATTGGAAAAAAGACAAGTGATAGAAGGAGATATGTCAGAAGGTTCCTTTCCCGGAAAGGGCGGTACCATCATGAATTCCGGCTTCATAAGTGGTTTAAAAATGCAAGATGCAATGGACAAAGCCATTGCCTTTCTTGAAGAAAAAGGAATAGGAAAGGGGAAGATACAATATAAAATGAGGGATGCTATTTTTACACGCCAACGCTACTGGGGTGAGCCACTTCCTGTTTACTTCAAAAATGATTTACCCTATTTGGTAGAAGAAAGTGATTTGCCATTGCCTCTTCCTGAAGTGGATAAATATTTACCAACAGAAGATGGAGCCCCGCCACTTGGTAGAGCCAAAGACTGGAACTACAAGACTGCGGAAGGAACTTTTCCATTAGAAATGAGTACCATGCCGGGATGGGCAGGTTCTAGTTGGTATTTTTTCCGTTATATGGATGCTCAAAATAAGGAGGAGTTTGTAAGCAAAGCTGCTGCAGATTATTGGGGCTCAGTGGACTTGTACATTGGAGGAGCTGAACATGCAACAGGACATTTGTTGTACTCAAGATTTTGGACAAAGTTTTTGTATGACAGAGGTTTTGTTCCTATAAAGGAGCCTTTCCAAAAAATGATCAACCAAGGGATGATTCAAGGTAGGTCAAATTTTGTTTACCGTAAAAAAGGCACCAATACTTTTGTGAGTTATGGCTTAATTGGTGATCATGAGGTAAGCCCCATGCATGTGGATGTTAATATTGTTTACAATGATCAACTAGATATAGAGGCATTTCGCAATTGGAGACCTGACTTGAAGGATGCTGAATTTATTTTGGAAGATGGTAAATACAATTGTGGGGCTGAGGTGGAGAAAATGTCAAAATCCAAATACAATGTAGTCAACCCTGATGATGTCATTGAAAGTTATGGGGCAGATACTTTGAGGTTGTATGAAATGTTCTTGGGACCATTGGAGCAATTCAAGCCTTGGAACACCAATGGGATTGATGGAGTCTATAAATTCTTGAAAAAACTGTGGAGATTGTTTCATGATCAAAATGGAAAATGGAATGTCTCAGACAAGCCTGCCTCTAAAGATGCATTAAAATCTTTACACAAAACCATGAAGAAAGTGGAGGAGGACATTGAAAGACATGCTTTCAATACTTCCGTTTCTTCTTTTATGATTTGTGTCAACGAACTGTCCTCATTGAAGTGTAACAATAGAGAGGTATTGGAGCCATTATTGATAGTATTGTCTCCTTATGCACCGCATATTTCAGAAGAATTGTGGGAGCTGTTAGGCCATGAGGAATCCATTGTCCATGCTCAATTCCCAGTAGCTGAGGAGAAGTACCTTACTGAGGATAGTCATCAATATCCTGTATCTATTAACGGTAAAATGAGAGCTAAAATTGAGCTTTCCTTGAGCCTTTCAAAACAGGAAATTGAAGAAGCCGCTTTGAAAGATGAGCAAATTCAAAAATGGACCAAAGGACAGCAGCCTAAAAAAGTCATTGTTGTTCCTGGAAAAATTGTAAATATTGTGTTGTAAGAGTAAGAATAGACCCATTTTATTTTCAAATGGGTCTATTTTTGTTTTATTTCCTTTTTATTATAGTCGTCAATGTTTTTTCTCTGAGCTGCTTTTTATATATTATAAAGGAAAGATTGAAAGCCAGGCATTATACTTTTGAACTATTGGGAATTTTTACATAGTTAATAAGGTAGCAAATAAGGGGACGACCATGCTGCTGGGATACATGATTGTCGAATCTTGAAATGGAAATAAAAGGGGATTCCTAGAATCAAAAGTGATTAAGTATGAATTTCCCCAATCTATTTGGTAAATTTGAGACATGAATATAGGGGATAAAGTAAGGTTGTTGCATGGGAAAGAGGAAGGTATAATTACCAAACTTTCTTCCGGTGGCCAGGTTGAAATTGAAATTGAGGATGGATTTAGAATCCCTGCCCTCAAATCAGAGGTAGTGGTTATCAATGAGGCTGAAGAGACTTATTTTGATACCAAACCAAAAAAATCATCCGGGTTTCAATCTACGCTTCCCAAAAGTGATCCTGCTCTTACCGAAGAAGGAATGTTTATAGCTTATGTTCCTTACAATGATCAGGTTTATGACATGATGCTTATCAATAACCTCACAAAGGATTGTCTATATTCTTTTGACGAACATCAGCAGAACAACACGAAAAATATGGGTGCAGGTGTAGTGAAAGGAAAGTCCTTTACCAAATTAGGAGAAAAAATGCTTCCTGATTTCGAGCAGTGGCCTCCATTCAGTGTAATGATGGTTTTTTTAAATAAGCGATTTGATAAACAACAACCTGTACAAGTAAGAAATATAAAATTAAAAGCTTCTTCATTTTTTAAAAATAAAGGGAAAGCGCCATTAATAAATAAAGAAGCCTATTTTTTTAGGTTAGACAATACTGTCAAAACATTGAATATTAATCAATTGAATAAGGAGCTTAATCCCAGTCCTGAAGATGTTTACCCTGCGGCAAAAGTTAAAAGGCCTCCTGCTTCTATTGATTTACATATAGATAAATTGACAAAAGACCATGACCTGATGAGTAACAGTGAAATGTTACAACTGCAGATGAAAACATTTGAATCAAATCTCAATGATGCCATTGCTTCAGGAATGGACGAGATTGTTTTTATTCATGGCATTGGGAATGGGGTTTTAAGGAAAAATATACACAAGTATTTAAGTCAACTACAAGGGATTAAATACTTTAAAGACAGTCAAAAGACTAATTTTGGATATGGAGCCACAACAGTAAAAATAAATGAATAGCGATGGAAGCATCTACCTTACCCTTGGTTTTACATGTTTTTGACAAGCACTACGATGCCGGGAAGGTATTGTTTGAAGAACTTTCAAAAAAAATGAGATCAAAGAAAGCAACAGAGCTGGAGACTCATTTGGATTTTTTTAGTGTATATATACAGTTGTTGGAAAGGGTGCATTTCAATAAGAAAAAAAAGATTGGCAAAATTTTTTCTCCCTTTAAACCTTTGCAGAAAGACCTACGCAAAGTCAAACATATACGCTTGATCCAGGAGGGATTTGTTGGCCATATGAAAGAAAAAGGCGAGTACCCTGACTACGAGAAACTCATTTCTTCCGATAAAGATAGGGTTTATACGGAGGTTTACGAGCTGATACTTTCTATCCCTTTACATCAATGGGAAACCCTCTACCGAGATATTTATAAGTTTTCACAAGGGATGTCAATCTTGAATATTAATACTGCTATCAATCAGATAATTAATGAAGAGATTGACTTTTTTCATTTTGGGACAAAGACAAGACTAGATGCACAAACAATCAGCGAAATTTATAAAGGTTTGAAAAAAGTTACTGTCCTGGAAAAAATCAGGTTATCTATAGGGTTGAATGCTGTTTTTACTCATGTCGTTCACAAAGAAATCGATATCCTTTCTAAGAAAATGGATGATTGGTATAAAAATCAACTTTTTCTCCAGCATTTGGGCAACCATTTGGGCAAGAAGGAAGATGTAAGTAAAAAATACCAACCGGTACTTACCCTCTTACAAAAGAGCCATAAAGAATCAACCAATGCTATAGATGCCAGATGTCAGCAGTTATTTACAAACATGCTTCATTAAAGTTTTTCCATTGCCTGTGCAAGGTCATTCTTTAAGTCTTCAGCATCTTCTATACCCACACTTAACCTGATCAAAGAATCGGATAAGCCTACTTTTTCCCTTTCAGATTTTGGAATACTAGCATGAGTCATTGTGGCAGGGTGTCCACAAAGTGATTCCACTCCACCTAAAGATTCTGCCAAAACGAATATTCTAAAATTCTCTAAAATCTTTATGGCATCCTCAATATTGTTGCCCTTCAAGGTGAAAGATAGCATGCCTCCAAAATCTTTCATTTGAGCTTTTGCGATGGCATGGTTTGGGTGGTCTTCAAATCCGGGCCAAAAAACTTTTTCAACTTTAGGGTGATTTTTCAAATAGGCAGCGATGGTTTTTCCATTTTGGCAATGTCTTTCCATTCTTAGGTGAAGGGTTTTGATACCTCTCAAGACTAAAAAGCAATCTTGTGGTCCGGGTACTGCTCCACAGGAATTTTGAATAAAAGCCAGCTCCTCTGCAAGTTTCTTGTCCTTTACAACTATGGCTCCCATGACTACATCTGAATGACCGGCAAGGTATTTAGTAACAGAATGCATGACAAGGTCTGCACCTAGATCTATTGGGCTTTGCAAAAAAGGAGTCGCAAAGGTATTGTCAACTCCCAATAGAAGATGGTTGTTTTTCGCAATTTTTGCTAATGCCTTGATGTCAATAATGTTCATCATGGGGTTAGTCGGAGTTTCAGCCCATATCATTTTGGTATTCTCATTGATAAGGGGAAGAATTTCCTCAGGTTTTTCCATGTTGACAAAGTGAAACTTTATTCCATATTTGGAAAATACTTTGGTGAAAATTCTATAAGTGCCACCATAAAGATCATTGGTACTTATAACCTCGTCACCCGGCTTCAATAGTTTAAGAATGCAATCTATTGCTGCCATTCCGGAGGAAAAGCACAAACCATGCTGCCCATTTTCCAGTGCAGCCAAATTTTGTTCCAACGCTTGTCTAGTTGGATTTTGTGTTCTGGAATATTCAAAACCTTTGTGGTCTCCCGGTGATTTTTGAACATATGTAGAAGTTTGAAAAATTGGAGTCATAATGGCTCCTGTACCGATGTCCGGTTTTATCCCTGCATGTATGGCTTTTGTGGCAAATTTCATAAGGTTGATTTATATAGATTTTATCGACTAAACAAGACAATTTTTTAATTAAGCTTTGGCCCGGTTAAATTTTAGTCAGAATTATTTCTAGTTTTGTTCAAAGATGAATAAAAAACCGCCTATTTTCAAGCATTTCAGGAATATCTATAACCAAAGCCCCTGGGTTCTTGTAGCCATTCTATGGGTAAGCATCCTTCCCTCAATAGGTGCCTTACTAATTGGAAACTGGATTTATAGGCATTGGTCTGAAATAAATTTATCCCCAATAATTGAGCCAGAAATTGCTTTGATTTATTCCATTTCAGGCACTGTTTTAATGGGGTTGGCCTTGGTTCCTACCACTTTTTTTGCAGTCATTTCCGGTTATATCTTTGGTTGGCATGCTTTTCCCTATTTGGTTTTGGCTTATACGCTCGCTAGTGCAGTAGGTTATGGTCTAGGCAGAGTATTAGATAAAGACAGCCTTGATTTGCTCTTGGATCCTTACCCAAAAGCAAAAAAGCTTATATCGGAGAAAAAAGGACAAATGGGCAGTTTAATATTTTTTGTCAGAATAAGCCCCGTCATCCCTTTTGCCATCTCAAATTTGGTGTTTGCCTTGTTGAGAACAGGGATGAAGAGGGTATTGTGGTTTGGGCTTTTGGGTATGTTGCCCAGAACTTTGCTGGCTTTTTCGTCTGGGGCTTTGGCCGGGAGTATTCAAGAAGCCCTTACTTCCAAATCCTCAATTTGGCAATATGTGCTTATTGCAGCATTATTGATCCTAAGCGTAGCAGGGATTTATGCTTTTTTTACCAAGTCCGTTTCTAAGAAATAGGATTAAAAATCAATTCTTTTTACCGTGAAACCTTGGCTTTTTAATAGCTGGATTAATCCTTTTGGTCCTGCCAAATGACCGGCCCCAACAGCGAAAAATGCCTGACCGTTATCCATTATACGTTTCATAGGTTTCAGCCAATTTTGGTTTCTTTCATAGAGAAATACATCTTGGTAATCTTTGTATTCAGGACTTTCGGCGACCATCTGCAATAGGTCAACGATTTTTTCTTCTTTATAGGCATTGATAAGTTCCCGGAACTCATCCTGACCTTTTTCAATATCTATGATATAAGCGTAAAAGCTTTCGTACTGCTTGCTTAAGGGAATATGGTCAAAAAGGGACATTTGGTCTTCAACAGTTTCCAAACCAAGCACTTCCTTGTTACCGTTATTTGCCAATGACATCAATTCCATCTCTAAGGACATGGTTTCACATTCTAACAGGTTATTGTATAAAAGCGACATCAAAACCATTGGGCGCATTTCTTTTAGCATGTCCATGTCCATGTCCATTCCTGTCCTTTCTTTAATAAACGTATGAACGGTATGATACGCTTCCTCAGAAAGGA
>NZ_CAXBOC010000167.1:0-9926 GCF_963976465.1 uncultured Cyclobacterium sp.
CGGTAAAATCCATCCAACGAAAGACTCCCATCATGGGAATGAAATATCCTGCAACATTTCGGCACGCCCGATCCACATCTTCTACCGAAGCATAGTCTTCATCTACCAGATGCATGGCTTCACGGTACATGGCGTACATGAGCCTATTGGCAATAAATCCAGGTATGTCTTTTTTCAACAAAACGGTTTCTTTCTGCCAGAGTTCCCCCAAATCATAAAGAAACTGGGCCTTTTTCAAATCGCTTTTATCCCCACAAATAACTTCCAAGAAGCGAGTGGTAAATGCAGGTTCCATCCAGTGTAATCCAAAAAATCTTTCCGGATTACTCACAAAAACCTGTAAATCACTAATTGGAATTGCCGATGTATTGCTCGTAATAAAGGCATCTTTGGCAACAATGGCATCTATTTTTTCAAAAACCTCCTTTTTTATATTGATATCTTCCTTGATTGATTCCAGCACCAACCTGCTATCTTTCAATGTAGTAAGGTCTGAAGATACGGTTAGCTTTTTCAGGTAATCCTCAGGAGGACCTTCCAAAAGTCCTTTTTCTTCGGCCAATTTGAAGTGGTTTTTAATTCGTGTTTTAGCTCCTTCAAGCGCATCTTCTACCAATTCAACACCTGTTACAGGGTGCCCAGCTATTAGCATACAAACAGCAATGCTGCTCCCCATCATTCCTAAACCAATGATTCCTACAGGAAAGTCATTAGGGTCAAATTCACCTGACATATAAATATTTTAAGTGATATAAGGCCGACTAATGGATAGCCGGCCTGAATTCAATGAAACAATTTTATAAATGTACAACTTTTCCTGTTTTTACAGATTCGTCACAAGCAAAAGCTATCCTAAGGCTATTGACTGCATCTTCCATATGATCCGTTAAATCAATGTCCTCTTTGATGGCCTTCAAAAAATACTCTTGTTCTCGTTTACACAAGCCATTGTGATCCGGCTCATCTGTCAAATCAATCCATTCATCTTCATGAGCAAATTTCTCGTTGGCATCTAACTCAGATCTATGGTATAAAAGTGATTCGGTTTTAGTATGTGCTTCAATACTATCTGATTTTCCAGATCCACCTGCTTCTTTGGCTACAATTGACACAGATCCCTTTGGGCCAAATACATCTTTTATAAAAAAGGCTGTTTCACTGACCATTGGCCCCCAACCTGCCTCATACCAACCTACAGAACCATCTTCAAATCGAATTTGAAGGTTTCCATAATTATAATTTCCTTCAGGAATTTCTTCCGTTAATCTGGCCCCTATGGCATAGACCTGAACAGGTTTAGAACGAGTCATTTGACACATTACATCAATATAATGCACACCACAATCCACTATAGGACTAAGACTTTTCATTAGATTTCTATGCAAAGTCCACATTTTGTCTTCACTCTGTTGGTTCAAGTTCATCCGCATAACCAAAGGTTTGCCTAACTTTTGACTTACAGAGATAAAATTCTCCCATGAAGGATGATGCCTCAAGATATAACCTACCACAAGCTTTTTATTGTGTTTGGTGGCTGCATTCACAACTCTTCTGGCTCCTTCCACGGTATCAGCTAAAGGCTTTTCAACAAAGACATCACAACCACTTTCAATAGCTTTAATGGCAAAGGTCTCATGCGTATCAGGATAGGTAGATATACTTACTGCATCAGGTTTGGTTGCCTCCATAGCTTTATAAAAATCATCATACAAGGCATATCCCCCTCCGAGTTTTTCATTCAATACTTCCTTGGTTTTACCTCCGGATACAAGTCCCACAATTTCATACCCATCCAACTCATGGTATGCCAGAGCATGTGAGGCTCCCATATTTCCACATCCAACTACTAATACTTTAACTGATTCTTGGCTCATGGTTTATATTTTTTATAATTAAAGATTAAACTTATTGAATACATGCTATTGATAAAAATAATCCTTCAGGTTTATTTGATCAAAGGGTAAAGGGTTATTTCTTTGAATGCTATGGTTGCCCCTTCAGACTGCACCTGTATCCTTCCAAATTCAGGTTCTACTTTGGTGGCAAAGTTGACCAGCTTACCATTTAAAAATACGGCAATATTTCCGTCCCAGGTCTGAATTTCTAAATCATTCCATTTACCAGCTTTCTTCTCCACTTCTTTTTTTCCTCTAAAGTCAATGGTATCAGTCCATTTTGGTGATCTACCATACCAATTGATCCTACCTCTGTTGATTCGTCTCAAATCTCCACCGGGCTTATAAAGGTGCGAACTTCCCTGTAATTCTTCTGCTACCGGTGCGCTAAGACCAAAAGTCTCAGTTCCATCACCTACCACCAAGAAATCACCGGTACCACCTTCAATGATTTGAACTTCAATCCCATGCATCC
This sequence comes from uncultured Cyclobacterium sp., assembly GCF_963976465.1. Lineage (NCBI taxonomy): Bacteria > Pseudomonadati > Bacteroidota > Cytophagia > Cytophagales > Cyclobacteriaceae > Cyclobacterium > uncultured Cyclobacterium sp. The sequence goes on from NZ_CAXBOC010000167.1 coordinate 2,371, forward strand.
AAATTCCATTGTATCCACCATCTTTACCTTGTGAATGAATCAAAAAACCACTATCTCTGGCTTTGGTTTTTCGGTCCCCATAAGTCTCTCCTTCCCAACGAAAAGCAGTTTTTAAAATATAATTATCATAGGGATTTATGGTTGTAATACAGCCCCATTCTTCACCACTTATGGTCAGTATACCATCAATCACTTGAAACACATTTTTTGGGTCTTCATCCCTTCCTCTATCTTTAATAAAGGTATACCAATGATCCAAATCATTTCCATCAAACAAGGCAATTGCCTCCCCCTTTTCCCAGCTATCCGGAAGGTCTTTCGGGAAACTTTGGGCAAGGGCAGAAAAACTCACCAAACAAAGGGCAAAAAACAATACTAAACAAATACTTGGCTTTCTAAGCATAATTGCATTTTAACATTGGTTTATAATAATTTAACTAGTTATTTCTGTTATAAATACCATCAGGAAGGGATTGTAGGTAATGTATTAAATCACTGATTTCTTGATTGTTCAGATTGCTTAATAAACCGGCCGGCATCAAGGATTGCTTGGCCTCCTCCATTGCTACAATATCCTCTTCATCAACAGTTATTATACTGCCCGGACCTATGGCCAACTCATACCTTCCATTTTCAAAACGCTTAACAATACCCAAGTATTTCTGAGACTTTGTTTGCAAAGAAACCGTTTCATATTCTCGAGCGAAACTAGCCCCGGGAAAAAGCATTGCCTCTAATAGATCATGCCGGGAACGAATCTCACCAATATTCGTTAAGTCCGGCCCAAAAGTCTCTCCTTTTCCTGATACAGCATGACAAGTACTACAAGCCCCAACCCCATAAAATATAGCTCTTCCCTTGTCTACATCTCCTTTTACTAAACCTGAAGCCATCTCTTCTAATTGGGCTAATCGGCCCTCTTGCCTGGCTTCAAGACTGTCCAACAAAGTCTTACCTGCATTACTTTTTTCGAAAATTAGGGCCAATCGATCGGGGGATAAATTAGCCCAAACCTCTTGACGATCCAATAATTTTTCTTCCAATTTTACTAAAATACTTACATCTTCAACAGTATCAAATAATTCAAGTAAATAAGACACATTACCATTGGCAGACACAGGGATAATTTCCTGCAAAAGCCAAGATAAGTCCTGTGTATTTAATTCTAAATTTCTTAATATACTTATAGCTTCACCATGAAGCGGTTGCCTTCCTTCCACTAACAATTGCTTGGCAATCCATTTAAAATCAGCTGTGGACAAGGATTCTCCTAAGCTTATTAAACCTTTATAAACAGTCAACTTTAAGGAGGCATCCTCCTTGGTCTCAGACAATATTATTTTAAGGGGGGAAATAAATGCTTTTTCTTTTAATTGGACAACCAAATTAATCACCGCTTTTTGGATACCTTTTTCGGGACTATTTAGCAAAAGAAATAAACTGTTTTTGAGCTCGGTCAAAAGTTCTTTAGGAGGATTATTCTCCAATAATTGCAAAATCTGCAATTTTTCTTCTGTAGATTTTTTTGTATTCCCCAATACATTGGCTAAGTATTTTTGAACAGCAATGGCATCAATAAAAGTGGGTAATATGCTTGTTAATTCATTTATCTGACTTTTATCCTCAGTGAAAAAATATTTCAGATAATCGGTAAAGGCCACCTCCCAGTCAGGATGGTTTTCCAGCACCCAAAGCGCTGTTGCCCGAACTGTACTGTCAGGATTAGTCAAAAAGTTTGGCATCAAGTCTTCACTTAGTAATGCACTTTCTTTTTGATCCAAAGCGATCAAGGCCGCTTTATTAAAGTTGCCGTTCTGCAAATCTTCCAAAAGCAAATCTTCATTCTCCATTTGAATCAAAGCAAAAGTTACTGCATGGGATAAAAACCTATCCGTGCCATGAGTCTTCATTAAATTCAGTAAGGGAGTGGTTGCCTGAGGATCCCCTATTTGACCTAGAGCAACTGCTACTTGTCTTGCCAAAGCCGGGTTGGATTGATTATCCAACAATTGAATCAATTCCTCCTTGGCAGAAATAACCTCAGCAAGGCCTATTACTCTCGCCGCTGCAATTTTTACTTGGTCACTTTCATCTGTTAATCCCTTGACGAGTTGATTCCAAGCCCTAGGATTTTGGGTCCTAAATAACAGGAAAACCGCCTTTGTCCGAATGGCTTCATCCGGATGATTTTCTAATAAATTGACCAAATATGGTATGGCAACAAGGGGTTGTTTCAACAGGTATTCCCCAGCCCTATTGGAGACCTTCCAACGGGGATCTTCCAAATGGCCCACCAGTTCAGGAACGGATAAGGATTCCCATGCTATTTTATTTCCCCATGGATCTTTACCCGGCGTGTTCTTCTTCTTACGAATCCTAAATATTCCACCGGACACTTCAGGCTTGGCAGTTCGGCTTAAAGGACAACCGGAAATAAACCAACCACCGGTATTGACCACCAACAAATTCCCTCCCGGCTCTTGAAGGACATCAGTAGGATGAAAATCAGCAAGACTGGAGGTCATAAAATGTTCACTACTGGCTTTATAGCTTGCTCCTGAAGGAGAAAGCACCGTTTTCACTATTCTGCCGGTATTGAATTCAGCATGAAATAAATTGCCTTCAAATTCATCTCCCCAATTGCTCCCCTCATATCGCATTAAGCCTGAAGGAGAAACCCTAGCCATTTTATGCATGACCGGCATCAAACTACCGGTACGGACCAAGTTATCTACCCCAATCACTGCATTTGGTTTTGGGTATACCCCGTCTTCCACCCAATGCATAAGTGCATCCCTATATCCACCCTGAGGATCGGTAAAATAGGTCATTGTACCCAAAACATCACCTGAAGGAGTAAATGCCAACTCTATGGAGTTGTCAAAACCACCTCCGGCAAAGCTCTGTAATTGAGTTCCATTGGTTAGACATCGCCATATTCGAGCTCCTTTACCCTTAAAATTGACAAACTCTTTGCTTTGGATATCAAAACCTCTTCTGGCATCTGCCATGTACAGATACCCATCCGGTCCCATAAACGGTCCGCTCAAAATGGCAGCATTGTGATTCAATGTCCATCCGGTTAGCAATACCTCCTTTTCTTCGGCAACGCCGTCTCCATCATTATCCGTAAACTTGATCAAATCCGGAGAAGCTGTAACAATTAAACTTCCATCTACAAAGGCCCCTCCCATCGGAAATGGTAAATTGTCAACGTAAACGGTTTTCTGATCAAAAATGCCATCCTGATTTGAATCTGACAATAACAAAATTTGAAAATCCGGTTCTTCCAGAATTTCTTCCGTACCCTCGGTATGGCCACTCGATTCCATCACAAACAACCGACCTTGATCATCAAATACCCCAAACATAGGGTATTGTACAAGGCCGGGTATAACAGCTTCTTCGATCTCGAAACCTTCAGGAACTTCAATACCGGGAAGCTGCTTGGAAGCACCTTCCCAGGTATTTAAAGTTAACAAAATGGTTAAGGTTGCAACAAAAGCAATCAACCCAATCCAAATTTTATGCTTATTTGTGATTTGTCGCATGTATTAGGAAATCAATATTAATGCTTATTTCTATCGATAAGCATAGGGAAAAACTGACCTTCCAGTTTTTCACCGGGAGAAAATACAGGCACTCCTTTTAAAAGCTCTTGGTCCGTATTTGATTTGGTTCCATCGGCAAATACATTGAGCACAAAGGCCCTTCTAGACCTCTCCGATTTGTTTTCATAGGAGCCATGCACCATTAAAGGATGGTGGAAAGTGCCATATCCTCTTTCCATTTCTATGGGAACAGGTTTGAATTCTTTTTTCTGCTCTTCTGTAAGATATTCCATTAGCCCTTCCATATCTCCTGCCAATTCCGGTTTATCTAATAAACCCCACTTGTGGCTTTTTGGGACATAGTAAAGACAACCATTGTCTACATCTACATCATCCAGGCCCACCCAACAGGTCAGGTGTTGCATGGGCACAGACCTGGTCCAATAAGAATAATCCTGATGCCATGCCACTACTCCCCCATGTTTGGCGGGTTTACAAAACAGTTGATCATGCCAAAAACGCACGGAATTATCTCCCAACAATTGGCTGGCCGCCATAACAAATGCCGGATTCCATAAAATATCATGAAACCCTTCTTTCACCCTCCAATGTCCCAGTGAATGAAATAGAACGGTATCCGGATTGGCTGATTCATTAGAAACAAATTCGTAAAACAAGTCCATTCCCGGTTGATTGGGATCTGTAATACTTTCCAATTCTTTGTTGAGGCTTGCTACCTGCCAGTGTTTCAACAACTTTATATTGGGTAAGTAGCCATTCTCGTTGAAAAAGGCAATTTGCTCCGTTGTTAATTTATATTGATCCCATTCCTTTTCACTTTTTGGCCATTCAAAAAGGTCTGAAATAAGTTCATGAACTTTTGATAAATCACTTATCATTGGTACTAAAATTAATTTTAATGATGTGTTTATGGGTTGGTCAGTAGTGGAGCGATCTGCTCAGCTGAGGTCACTCCGGGAGGTAATTCGGTTACGGTCAGGTTTCGAAAATGGATAGGTGCTCCTTCAGATTCAAGGCAGATATAACCCTTTTTTTGTGAGGCTTTACTAATGCCATTTACAAATTTTCCATTAACAGATAGTTTTACTACACCATCCACGGCTACGACCACATATGTATTCCACAGGCCTTTACCTAAACAACGGTTTTCAATGGATTTACTACGTGTTCCTCTGGGGGTGTCCGGTACCGTTTCTACACCGCCAACGCCAAATAATTCACCATGAACATAAGCTATGGGAGGTAACTCACCTTTGTCATTTTTATGTTGGTTTACCCAGTCCAGTTCAAGCATCTGAACTTCCAAGCCATTAGGAAGATCATTTGGCCCTGGAGTAGCATCTGACCAAACAAAGGTCCCGGAATTGCCCCCATCTGACATGTGTTTCCATTCCACATACATGATGAAGTTTTCGTATTGATTTTCCGAACGGATCACCCCAATCGGTAATCCCTCACAAATCAGTTCATCTCCCTCAAATCGCCAGGTATCCTTGCCTGTATTTACATCAATCCAATTGATGGCTTGCCCCTTGTCTTTTTTACCCTGAATCAAGGCGCTAAGGTCTTGTTGTACTCCAAACTTAAATAGCTTTTCTTGGGCCATCAAAGGTTCCAAGAGGAAAAACATAAAGAAAAGAATGGAAAAAATCTTATAAATTGTCTTCATTGGTTAAATTTTAAAATGGTAAGGTTTTAGACCGCTTTGGTGATTCCGGGAATGGCTACTTGTGGTACATCTACTACCAAATCCCATCGGTAATCAGCTGCTGCAGGTCCAAGCTTGACTTCACTCTTCATTGCTTCTTCCCAAGTAATCGTTTGGCCGCTGTAACCTGCCATTCTACCTATAATTGCCAGCATGGTACTATTGGCCATCAGTTCACCTTGATTCATAGGTTTTCCTGCCCTTATATATTCAAATAACTCTACATGTTGTGTATCATATGGGTTATTGGATGGACCTTCATAATCCCATCTGGTCTCCCCCATTGTGGCATGAGTCCTTTTACCAGAATCAATAGTCGCAAATCCTTCAGTTCCTGTGAAATCTGCTCTATTGGTATTTGAGCAACCTTTTTGTTGCCTGCTCATATGCACCCCTTTGATATTGTTCTCATATTGGTACTCTATAGCAAAATGATCATATATATTCCCCCATTTTTCTTCGGTTCTTGCCTGTCTTCCACCTGTTCCTGTAACACTTATTGGCACACGATCTCCCAAGGCCCAAGACATTAAGTCCAAACTATGAACCATCATCTCTACAATATAATCACCTGATAACCAATCATAATAGTACCAATTCCTCAATTGATATTCCATCTCAGTCCAACTCTCTTGTCGCTCTTTATACCACAATCCTCCCCCATTCCTGATAGTAAAAACACTGGTAATGTCTCCTATTCCTCCGTTATTCATGCGTTCAAATAAGGCTCGTTTTGCCAAATCAAACCTATAAGTAAATCCTGAAACCACTGATAGCCCTTTTTCTTTGGCCAATCTGGCAGATTCCAGAACACTCCTTATACCAGGAGCATCTACTGCAACTGGTTTTTCACAAAAAACATGCTTACCTGCCTCAACAGCAGCTTTGAAGTGAGAAGGCCTAAAAGCTGGTGGAGTTGTTAAAATAACAACATCAACACCTGAGTCAAGCACTTGCTGAATAGCATCAAAGCCAACAAACTTATGTGCTTCATCAACTTTCACCTGTTCCGGGTTAATCTTTACAAGGGATTGATAAGACTCTTCAAGGTAATCTGAGAATATGTCTCCCATAGCTGTTAGCTCTGCATCTTTATCTGCTTTCAACGCTTGCGCTGCAGCTCCTGTTCCTCTACCACCACATCCAATAAGTCCTACCTTAAGCTTTGCCCTTTGGCCGGCAAATCCTTCTCTGATATTAAATCCAAATGGCAATACAGTTCCTGCTACTAGTGCTGTACCTGTAGATTTTAAAAATGATCGTCGATTCTTATTATTTTGCTCCATAGTATGTAACTGTTTTGAGACCGATCGGTCCTATAGAATAATGAATATTGCGTAAAATACAATATGTCTCATCAACTTCAAACAATTTTTATATCAAAAGGTATGGCATTTGATAAATAAATTTTTGTACTTGTTTGGTTTGGGTAAAAAATAATATTTTGATATCAATTGGCAATAGGCCTGTTAGGCCCACTCAAAACCGCTATCCTAATTCCTTCATTTCCGGATTGTCTCTTTTTTTCCTTCCATTTTATTGCTTGAACACTTAGCAACCAATGCTAAAATTTACCACATATAAACCCTTTGCAATAAGCTAAGGTACACTTTTAAATCTCCTCGATTTTTAAAAAATTATGATTAGGGAATAAAAAAATGATCAAGAGAAATTACCCTTGATCACCTTTATTATCTTTTTGATTTTGAATTTAAAACTGAACGCCAAAAACTTTGGCACCACTAACAGGCATGTCACATATAAAAACACCTCCACTTAAAGGATATTGATCCAGCATTTCTGGACTCATATTTTCCTGAGCTGTCGTAATCAATAATTGTTTTCCATCCTTTCCACCAAAGGCACAAGAAGTAACATGGGGCGCAGGAACTTCTATTTTATCCAGTTTCTCACCGGTCTCAGGATCCCACTGATAAACGCCAAACCCACCGTAATGGGCTATCCAAAGCTTTCCATTTTGGTCCATACACATTCCATCTGGTGTACCAAGTTCTTCAGGAACATTTACAACTACTTTTATAAACTCAATCTTCCCGGTGCTTGCTTCATAGGCAAAGGCCTTTATTTCCCTTGTTGGGCTGTCAATAAAATACATGGTCTTGTGATCCAATGACCAACAAATACCATTAGAAATAGACACATCTTCCACTTTTTTCTTTACAGATAGGTCTTTTTCTACACAATATAAGGCTCCGGCATGAGCTGTAAATTTTGTACTCATGGTTCCAACCCAAAGCCTTCCTTGACTGTCACAA
>NZ_CAXBOC010000168.1:0-9893 GCF_963976465.1 uncultured Cyclobacterium sp.
AAAATCCCTGCCCATTTGTGAATAAACAAAAGGTCCTCTCCATAGTCTCCGGCTTGGGCCAACATTAAGCCCAGCACAGCGGTGAGCAGTGCAGACAATGCGCCAAGGGCCAAAACAAAACCCACAGCAGGTTTCAGATACGAAAACTGATCTCTACGGGATAGAATCTCCATTAGAAATCCCAAGGCTAAAAAGCCAATGGGTAAGTGTAAAAACAGGGGGTGAAACCTGCCGAAGAAAATAATAATATCTGATCCTTGTTCCATTTAATTTATGCGATAACTTTACTAACTACTTTACCGGACACGTCCGTCAATCTAAAATCTCTTCCCTGTGCAAAATAGGTGAACTTTTCATGATCCATACCCATTAAATGCAGAATGGTAGCCTGCAAATCATGGACATGAACTTTATCCTGAATACCATAATAACCTATTTCGTCGGTTTCTCCAAGGGTAAAACCACCTTTTACACCACCGCCGGCCATCCATACCGGAAAAGCTTCTGTATGATGATCTCTGCCTTTAAATGGCCACTCTTTTCCTCCCCTATTTTCTTGCATAGGCGTGCGCCCAAATTCTCCTCCCCAAACAACCAGGGTATCATCAAGCAAACCTCTTTGTTTCAAGTCTTTGACCAAGGCTGTCATGGCCTTATCTATGGGCTTACATTTAATTGGTAGGCCGGTGTCCAATGCTTCTCTCTCTTGTACGCCATGCATGTCCCAGCCCCAATCAAACAATTGAACAAAACGAACACCCTTTTCAATTAGCCTCCTGGCTAGCAGACAATTATTGGCAAAAGAAGTCTTTCCGGGCTCAGTCCCATACATTTCATGGATATATTCAGGTTCATCTTTGATATCCATTACCTCCGGAACAGAGGTTTGCATGCGGTAAGCCATTTCATATTGAGAAATTCTGGTCAGGGTCTCAGGATCTCCAAATTCTTTGTATTCTTTCTCATTGATTTGGTTGATGGCATCTATGGTTTGCTTTCTAAGGTTTCCATCTATTCCGGAAGGATTGGAAACATAGAGTACCGGGTCACCTTCCGAGCGACATTGCACGCCTTGATAGACAGAAGGCAAAAACCCACTTCCCCAGACTGATTTTCCTGCATCAGGGGTATTTCCTCCTGAAACCAAAACCATAAAACCCGGCAAATCTTCATTTTCGGAACCTAGGCCATAGGTAACCCAGCTTCCCATACTTGGACGTCCGAGTCGTGGTGATCCTGTTTGCAAAAGCAATTGTGCAGGCGCATGGTTAAATTGGTCTGTGTGCATGGTTTTAATCAAAGACACATCATCCACTATGGTTGAAAAATGGGGCAAATTGTCGGAAACCATCATCCCTGAATTCCCTCTGGGTGAGAATTCAGCTTGGGGTCCCAACATCTTAGGTACACCTTGAATAAAGGCAAATTTCTTGCCTTCCAAGAGAGACTGGGGGCAATCTTTCCCATCCAATTTGGCCAACTCAGGTTTGTAATCAAACAGCTCTAACTGAGAAGGTGCTCCGGCCATGTGCAGGTATATGATCCGCTTGGCACTGGGTGCAAAATGAGGAACCTGCTTGCGAACAAAGGCTTCTATATCTGCCTGAGTATTTGTAGGATTGCTTCTTCCACAACCCAATAAACTTCCCAAAGCAATTCCACCCAAACCGGTGGTACACTGTTTGATAAAGTGTCTTCTCGTCCGGCTTTGCAGTTCCCTATATTGATATTCACTCGTTAAATCAATTCTTTTACTCATGATTTCATCAGAAATTCGTCCAAATTCATTACCACATTGGCCATTACTGTAAACACTGCCAATGCTTTGTCCTCTTCCCCTGTTAATTTACAAATCTCCTCAGGGCTGTTTTCGAAATAAGTTTCAGTTTGATGGTAAACATCTTTTAAGTCTTCCAACTTTTCTTCACTAATTCCCCTTATCATTGCATAACTATAAAGTAAGGAAAGTTGCTTATCCACATCAGCCGCTTCGTTTTTCAACACTCTTCTACCAAGAGCTACTGCAGCATCCAGATAAACAGGATCATTTAACGTCACCAAAGCCTGAAGCGGTGTATTGGTTGCTATTCTTTTGGGTAAGCAAAACTCCCTGCTGGGGGCATCAAAGGATATGATGGATGGATAGGGACTGGTTCGTCTCCAAAAGGTATACAATGCTCTTCTGTATTTATCATCTCCTTTGCTGGTTTCCCATTTTGTTCCACTGTAAACCACTTGCCAAATTCCTTCCGGCTGTTCGGGCATCACACTTTTTCCAAGCATTTTTTTACTGAGTAACCCGGATACTGCGAGTGATTGGTCCCTTACTTGCTCAGCATTCAGCCTCAATCGGGGCCCTCTAGCCAGCCACTCGTTTAAAGGATCTTTCTCTTTGGCTTCCTGAGTATAATGGGATGACTGCCTGTAGGTAGCTGACATGACAATCGCTTTCATCAATTTCTTCATGTCCCATTTGAGGTCCTCCATAAATTTGATTGCCAGCCAATCAAGTAATTCAGGATGTGTGGGGGCAAATCCCTGGGAACCAAAATCCTCCAAGGAGGATACAATCCCTCTACCGAAAAACTGTTCCCAAATTCGGTTTACCATGACCCTAGCCGTAAGTGGATTTTCCTCACTAAACATCCACTGTGCCAAACCCATACGGTTTTCTTCATACTTATCAAAAGGATTCCAAATCTCCGGAACGCCCACAATTACCTCATCTCCGGGCACCATCCAGCTCCCTTTCTCAAACACCCTAGAAATCCTTTGGTGATTAGCAGGAAGGTCAACCATTACAGGGGTTGTCTCCTTCTCTTTTTCAGAATTAAAAAGCGAATACATGGCTTGTTCAATTTCAGGGTAATTTTCTTTATCCCCACCCGGCAAAGCATGATGAAGCATCAACCATTCAAAGGTGCTCGTTTGCTCTACCTCATCTTTTCCTTCCCACACAAGGTACAGATCATGCTTTCCTATTATAGGTTTTATGGGCAATGTAATTACCTCATTCAGGTAATAGGTTACCTCCTTATTTTCCTCCTCATTAAATTCCTTTTTGAACCTTGCCTTTACCTTCCATGCTCCAATTTCAGTACCATTGATACTGTCTAAACGAAAAGTAATCTTCCCCTCATCCCCATTGGTCCTTGTCTTAAATACCAACCGATCTTCTCCTTCAAATGAAAGGCCTTTAGTGAATGCATATACTTTCTCATTCACCTTAAAAGTAGCCGTTCCCTGAATGGGCAGGCCTTTGTCCATTTGATAAAAATAATGTGCATAGAGTTTGGGCACCCCCAACCTAAGCAGTTGGGTGTAATACTTGCCCTTTCTTCCCTCCTCACCATGTTCATTCGCCCAATTTTTAATTTGAGCTAATTTCTCCAGATCATCTTCCTCCTTATAGCTTATCAAAACAGGTGACTCACTGGGAACATCAGCATCTGCCGATTGATTAAAAAACGCCATACTACGGTAATAATCTTCGTGGCGAATAGGGTCATAGGGATGGCTATGACATTGGACACATTCCATGGTAGTTCCTTGTAATACCGTCCATGTGGCATTTACCCTATCTAATACAGCGGCTACCCGAAATTCTTCATTGTCTGTGCCCCCTTCATCATTGTTCATTGTATTGCGGTGAAAAGCGGTAGCGATAAAATCCTGGTCAATAGCATCGGGTTTTAAATCTCCTGCCAATTGGTCCATTACAAATTGATCGTAGGGAATATTTGCATTGAATGCATTTATAAGCCAATCTCGGTATTTCCAAATTTCCCTTGGCCGATCTGCTTCATAGCCTTTTGAGTCAGCATACCTGGCCAAGTCCATCCACATGGCAGCCCAGCGTTCCCCATAAGCAGGTGAAGCCAATAAACTGTCCACAGCCTTTTCATAAGCATTGTCTGAATTGTCATTCAGGAAATCTTGCATTTCTTTAAGACTGGGAGGCAAGCCTGTGATATCCAAGCTTAGCCTTCTTAATAAAGACTGTTTGTCCGAAATGGGATTAGGGCTCAGTTGTTTTTCTTCCAGCTTAGCTTTAATAAAATGATCTATTTCATTTTTTGCCCACCCTTCATCTGTATTGGGAACATCAGGTTTTTCAGGTGCTTTATAAGCCCAATGATCCTCCCATTGGGCACCTTGGTTGATCCACCGGGAAAACAAAGCCACCTCTTCATCAGAAAGTGGTTCCTCTTCCAGAGGCATGCGATACTCAGGATTTCTATGGGTAATTCTTTGAATGAGCTCACTTTTCTTGACATTCCCCGGAACGATTGCCCTTTCACCCGATTCATTGACTTCCAATGCTTCCTCTTCAAATAATAAACTGAAGCCCCCGGAACGTTTCACGCCTCCATGGCAAGCAATGCATTTATTATTAATTATAGGTCGAATGTCACGATTAAAATCGATCCTTTCTCCCAGCATTACCTGAGGAATATATTGATGCTTATTCTCTAAGGGTACTACACGAACAATCCACCATAATAACCCTAAAACAAATGCAGATGATAATACTATTAATACGTTTTTTTTACTGATCATAATTATGGTTTTGGCTAATCCGCCTAATCACCAAACAAAGTAAAGAAAAACATGTTCAATTCAAATATAAGATTTAAGGAAAGGTAAAAACAATATTATTAGGCCATAAAAAAAGGTAAGCGCCGAACACTTACCTTTACCAAAAAGAAGATTAAAAAGTTCACCAACTAATCTTTCAACATCTTAACTTTTAAACCTGCCAGATGCTTCAAATAGGTATCCTGTATTTTTTTCCAACTTTTTTCTTGCGCATTTTGATCGCTTGCAATGGGTTTATTTTTAACTGAAAGAACTGTTTTTTCACCATCACTATTTAATTCGGAATGTCGAAACTCATTCCGTTCACATGACAAGCATATAAACAATAGCAAAAGAACATCCGGTAAGAACAATAATTTACTTTTCATTTCGATGAAATAAGATTGGCTTTATAGACTCTACGTATTCTTTTTTTCTTTTGTCCTGAAAAAGTGACTTTTTTAAAAAAATATTACACCCTCATTTATAATTATTGAAAGTAAGGGGCTAATCAATTTCAAGAATTGAAGAACTTTGACTCCTTGATTGGCATTTATGCACAAGAAAGTCTGCTATCAATTATTGACAAGCAGACTTTCTTGTTTTATATTACCACCGTCTTTTGGAAGCGAAATCTTTTATTTCAGCATTGGATTTGCCCTTTTGCAAAATTGAATGGCAAGTCCCCAAGGGTCTCTCATCATTAGTAATCGGGTACCGTCTTCTAAAGTATCGTCACTTACAAGGACAGCACCTGCTTTTTGTAACCTTTCCTTTTCTTCTTCCGGTTTTTCAGAAACGAAAGCCAAGTGTACCATTAAAGGATCCTGGTTCGCATAATCCAATATTTCAGCAGCAGGATTATTGTACAGTTCTATCATTGCTTTCCCACTGTCATCAGATAAAAATATCATGTAGGGGGAAGTGGTCATTTTTTTTACCACCTTCATACCCAAATGCTCCTCATACCAATCCGATACTTCAAGAGGATGTTTTACATTAAAAGCGATGTGTTCAATTTTCATGCGTTCTTAATTTAATATGAAACGATTTGTCTTAACTAAATTTGCTCACAAAAAACCCCTCCATGGATCGCGAAATCTTTATGGAGGGGAAAATTAAAAATATCTTTATTGAATTAGTTATAAATTTTGGGCAAAATTGACTCAAGACTTTTACTTGTAACAAATGTAAAAAATTATTTGAATGAATAAGTCTAAAATTCATTTTTCAATGAAATAATCTAGGGACGACAATTTATTGTCCATCTGAAAACCTGGCAATAACGCATTTTAGCCTTGGGCAAATGTGGCGATAATAATTCAGCAATCAGCAAACTAAATGGAAAGGTATATTTACAGCTCAAGCATGCCCATTAATTGTAGATTCATCAAAGAAGCCTTTCTGATTTTGGCTTTGCTTCACATTAATAGTAAATTGCTATAGCAAACGCTCCCTTACGCTTAGGGGATATTTACTTTAAATTGTCTTTAAACTCAAATATCAATGAAAAAAAAATTGAAGTGGGGAGTACTTAGTACTGCCAAAATCGCCAGAGAAAAGGTCATTCCTGCAATGGCAAACAGTGATTTGTATGAAGTTTACGGCATTGCATCCAGAAACTTGGAAAGGGCACAAGAAACAGCAAAAAGTCTGGGTATACCAAAGACTTATGGTTCTTATGAGGAGCTTATCAATGATCCGGAAATAGATGTCATATACAACCCACTGCCAAATGACATGCATGTACCGCTGACGCTAAAGTGTATTGAAGCAGGAAAGCATGTCCTTTGCGAAAAACCTTTTGCATTGAATCATGAGGAGCTCGACGGACTTATCGCTGCAAGAAATAAATACAATGTAAAAGTTGGTGAGGCTTTTATGGTGGCCTCAAATCCTCAGTGGATAAAAGCCAGAGAATTGGTAAAAAGTGGTTATCTGGGTAAAATAAAAGCGGTACAAGGATTTTTTAGTTATTTTAATGATGACAAAGACAACATCAGAAATATCGAAGAAATGGGAGGCGGAGGCGTTTGGGACATTGGATGCTATCCTGTTTTTACCTCTAGGTTTGTCTTAGAAAAAGAGCCTGGAAGATTGGTTTCAATGCTGGAATATGATCCTCAGTTTAGAACCGATAAAATAGGTTCTGTTCTATTAGATTTCCATGAAATCCAAATGACCTTCACCATCAGTACACAATTGACCCCATATCAGCGGATGCTGTTTTTTGGTGAGAAAAAAATATTAGAGGTAAGGATCCCTTTTAATGCACCTTCGGATCAACCCAATGAAATATATATCCATGAGGGGGACTTTTCTAAAGACAATGCAGAAAAGATTGTTCTTCCGGTGAGTAATCAATACACAGAACAAGCCATTGATTTCTCCAAGGCAATTTTAGAAGATACCGAGGTGCCGGTCACCTTGGAAAACACCAAAGCCAATACTAAGGTTTTACAAGCTATTTTTGAATCTGACAATAGCGAAAAATGGGTGAATATTAATTGATACTCAATCAATATTGAATTCCATTATTTAGTTAAATGGACTACAAAAAGTATATGGTTTAGTTAAAAGACCAATCTACTTTTTGTAGTTTTTTTATAATTTTTAAATGGTATTAAATAAATACGCCCCTGCATTTTTCAAAGCAGAGGCGTAATAAATATTTGATTGGATTCCTTAGATTGCTATTCAATCAAGAGGTATATCCATTTATAGTTTTAATTATTCATTGACTTTAGTGTCAGAAACCACACGCTTTTCACTGCTCAGGTAACTTCCTACAGCAGAAATTCCAAGAATTATAAATAACAATAAGTCTAGACGATAACCAAAATACATGCTTGGAATTATACCTCCCAAAGAAAGTAAGAATATGGCCAATCCACCTAAAGACAAATAAATCATAACCGGGGAAATTTTTCTATCACTTAAAATCCCCAATAAAATCATTGGTCCCATAATTCCTGTTCCGGCAAAACTCACCCTTGCCAGCAATACCAACTGATCAAAAACGATGATTGAAAAGATAAAAGCAATGGTTGAGAAAACGAATATTCCTATTTTAGTTCGATTCATAATTACTTTCTCCGCACCTGTAAGCAGTCCCCTCAACTCAGAACCCATGGCAAAAATCATGGCATTGGTAGTGGATAATCCGGCGGCAATCAATCCTATAATGGCCAAAGCGGCAACCGCATCATGCTGATCTTTAAGAAAAGCGTTGGCAAAGAACTCATCTCTACCTAATTCTCCATAGAGGTCGGCTCCATACATTCCGATAAAAACTGTAGGAAGAATCACCAATATAGCAAAAGCTCCCAATGAGACCGCCATCAATTTCATCGTGTTCATGCTTTTCATTACCACAATTCTCGTCGTAAATTGAGGCTGAGTAACCGGTATCATCAAAATTGCAATAAGCGATGCAAGTAGAAACTGTGGGGTTAACAAACCTTGAGGACCAGGCGTTGAAAGTAGTTCTTCTTTTACGGTTCCTACTTTTTCGAACATTGGTCCAATACCTCCAAAGTGATCCAAGCAAACCCATCCGATGATCCAAATGACGGCTAGCAAAAGCACGCCTTGAATGGCATCACTAAAAATAATTGCCTTTAGACCTCCAATTTCACTATAAGTCAACATGATCAATACAATCCCCAAGGACCATCCCCATGCCGGCAATGATTCCGGGAAAGCCGCATCCATAAATATGGCAATCCCTTGAATTTGGATCCCAACATAAGGAATCAAGAACAAAAAGGCACTAAGGAAGAAGGTGTAACCTGCCAATTTATTGTCATAGCAACGGGAAATCAGCCCTGACACTCCTCTAAACTCCATTCCTCTGACTTTTTTACGAATTTCGTAACCAAACCAAAGCAATACAAATACCATGGCACCATCCGAAACCGCCAGAAAAATCCATGCGCCAATTCCGTTGATTCGGAAGAAATCAGGCATTCCTAAAAAGGTAAACGTACTAAAAAGTGCTGCTGCAAAGGTCAGCACCCCCAAAGAAAGGCCAATATTACCACCGGCCATCATAAATTCCTCAGATGATCTCCCTTTCTTATAAGACTTGAGAGAAGCAAATACCAGCATGCCTGCGTATATCAGACCAAAAACCCAAACCCAGAAAATCATAAATCGTCCTCCTCGTTTTGCATGCCCGGATGTATCCTAGTACCTATAAAGGTAATGACAACCAATAATACGGTAATGATAAAACTTGTCCAAAGACTGTAAGGAACGCCTCCCAACATAGGTTTGGCTACCCCTTGAGGAATGATCAAGGGTGTGTAGGTAATGATGCATAAGAAAACTGCTGCAAAGCAACATATTCTCCAGTATAATTTCTTTTTTTCCATTTGAATTGGGTTTAATATCTTGAATTGACAATATACAATTGTTGGTTGATTCTGCGCAAATATTTATATAAAAGGCCAAATGGCCGGAGTAAGCTCCGACCATTTGGCACGATTTACAATCTTGGCAAAGTCAAACCTCCATCTACCATGATCACTTGACCTGTAGAATATGGGAAATCACCTTTAGCTAAGGCTGTTACCGCCAAACCTACATCTTCCGGCAATCCCCATCTTGGCTGAACCATCAGTCCTTCACCAATTAACTTGTCGTATTTTTCTTTGACACCAGAAGTCATATCTGTAGCGATCACTCCCGGTCTTACTTCATATACAGGAATATTGTATTCACCAAGTCTAACAGCAAACAATTGGGTGGCCATACTCATTCCGGCTTTGGCGACACAATATTCACCACGGTTTACTGAAGCGACAGTGGCAGAAATTGAAGAAACGTTGATAATCGAACCTGTAAAATCTTCTGCTTTACCTTTCTGCTCAATCATCCAATTGGCAGCCAATTGAGAGAGGAAATAAGCTGAATTAAGGTTGGTTTTCAACACATAATCGAAGCTCTCTTCTGTGGCTTCCAAAATGTCCTTTCTTTCCTTGGGTGCTACGCCTGCATTGTTTATCAGGACATTCAAGCGACCATAATGGGCCTTGATTTTGTCCATGATTCCTTGTCTCTCTTCAGCACTTCCTACATCTCCCCTGCAATAGACAACATCAGCTCCCAAAGCCTTCAATTCTTCAAGACTGGAAAGTACATCCTCTTCCTTTCGCATGCCGTTGATGGCAAGATCAAAATTTTGTTTGGCCAGGCATTTCGCAATCCCCAAACCAATTCCACGGGATCCCCCCGTGACTAAGGCTACTTTTTTCATGGGTTTGTTAATTTATAGTTCCGGGATATCTAACCAAGCCCTTTTCTCCCAGCTT
>NZ_CAXBOC010000169.1:0-9871 GCF_963976465.1 uncultured Cyclobacterium sp.
AAGGCAAAAAAATCACCTTTCACGACAGTTGCTTTCTGGGCAGGGCCAATGATGTATATGAAGCCCCCAGGGAAGTCATCAAAGCCTTGGACATGGAGCTTGTGGAAATGAAGCGATGCCGATCAAAAGGGCTTTGCTGTGGTGCCGGTGGGGCGCAGATGTTTAAGGAGCCGGAAGCCGGAAAAAAAGACATCAATGTGGAACGCACCGAAGAAGCCTTGCAAACAGGTGCCAAAACCATTGCAGTAGGTTGTCCTTTTTGCCTGACCATGATGACTGATGGGGTAAAAAACAAGGAAAAAGAGGCAGAGGTAAATGTGCTTGATTTGGCTGAATTGATTGCAAAAGACCAACAATTGTAGACAAAAAAAGGATATTGTTCGTCTTGTACAGGGTGAGTTTTTAGGTTTTATACTTTTTTTGAGGGAACTTAAAAAAGATTTTGTATCATAATGAATGTATCTTCGTTTAATAGTAAAACAGCAACTATGCCTGTTAAATTTATAAATTTGATTCTGATAATAAATTAAAAGAGCCAATTATGTACGTACCATTTGATGATATGCCAAAAGATGCGAGAATTTGGGTCTACCAAGCAGACCGACCTTTTGAGGAGAAGGAGAAAGTTTGGATCATTTCTAAACTCGTTGCCTTCTGTAACCAATGGAACACCCATGGTGCAGAGATGCCAAGTTCTTTTGACATTAGGCTTGACCAATTTATTATTCTTTCTGTAGATGAAAGCAAGTTGGGGGCAAGCGGATGCTCCATAGACAGCTCTGTTAGGATCATTCGGGAGATAGAAGTTAAATTAAATCTGAATTTGCTAGACAGTGGCAAGGTGGCCTATATGGATGGAGAAAATGTTAGGGTGGCCTTTTTGCCTGAAATTAAAAATCACGTTTCAGCCGGTTCATTAAAGTCTACCAGCAAAATGTTTAATCCCAGTGTCAATAAAATTTCGGACTTGAATGAACAATGGCTTATTGAAGCCAATAACAGTTGGCTAAAAAAATACTTTGCTCATTAATACTGCCAGAGAAATAATAGTATGAGAAACATAAAGTTCACCCTCCCTGTAAGCCGCTGTTTACTTCCTGTTTTATTGCTTGTGCTACAAGCATCTTGTACCAGTTTGCAACAAAAAGCCCAGACCCAGTTCAACACCGGTGAATACCAACTGGCCATTGCTTCCTATTCCAAACTGTTAGAAAACGAGCCGGACAACAGTGAAGCCAATTTTTATATCGCAGAAAGCTATAGGCTTTCCAACAGAATAGAGAAAGCCACAGAATACTATGAAAAAGTCAATGAAGCAGATGCTACTTTCGACAGTCAATACCATAAGGGAAAGAGCCTGAAAGGGAAGGGTGAATATGAGGCGGCTAAGGAAGCCTTTGAATCAGCCAAGACGCTGACAATGGACGACGAGAAAATAGCACTTGCCAATAAGGAAATACAAAACATTGATGCAATTGCCAACATTACTCCCATCTGGCCCAATCATGAATTGGAGAATTACACCTTACTGAACACCTCCGGATTGGATTACGCACCTGTGCTAAGTGAAAACCAATTGTTTTTCACCAGTTCCAGAGGAGCCAGAGGCATGTATACCGGCTCAGGCCAAGGCTATACCCGTTTATTTAAAACCAGGGCAGACGGCATTAATGTGGATGTGCAAGGAGTACAAACCCTAACAGAGTTTCAAAATGAATCGGGCCTAAATCAAGGAGCCATTGCCATAAGCCCCGACGGAAATAGGATCGTTTATGCCCGTGGCAACAGTAACCGCAAAGGTGACCTGCCTGAAGTTAGCCTTTTTTCTTCCACATTTAACGGCAGTGGATTTACTCAGCCGGCATTTATGGGGGTGAATGGAGAACCCGAGTACTGGAATTCTACTCCGGCTTTTAGTCCGGATGGAGAAACCCTCTATTTTGCATCCAACCGCCCCGGAGGTTATGGCGGAACGGATCTTTATAAAGCCACCAAGATGGCTTCAGGTAACTTTGGGGCCGGAGTAAATCTCGGTCCGGAAGTCAATACTCCCGGCAATGAAATGTTCCCCAGACCTTTGGCCAATGGTGAATTTTATTTCTCCTCAGACGGACATCCCGGCTTTGGTAAGTTAGATCTTTTCGTTTATAAAGAAGTGGAAGGGCAAAACAAAATAGTAAACCTTGGACCCAATTTTAATTCCGTTGCAGATGATTTTGGGATTTTCTTTACTAAATATCCTGAAGAAGGATTCATTACATCCAACCGCGAAGGCGGCAAAGGGGATGATGACATTTATTTCTTCAAAGACATGACCCCCGCACCAAAAGTGGTCAATGTAATGCTAAATGTAGTCACCAAAACCATTGCTGAAAACGGTGAGGAAGAGATACTTCCTCAGGTGCGGGTAATGCTTTATGATGATAAAAATGAAACGGTAGACGGTGACCTCAGCAGTCAATCAGGCCGCTTAAGATTCCCTCTAGAACCCGATGAAAACTATTCAATCATTGCTTCTAAAACCGGTTATTTCACCAAAAGCATCCCTTATACCACCATCGGAAAAACACCGGCAGAAGAGGATCTAATTCAAGATGTGACCAATATTACCCTAGATACCACCATAGTTTTGGATCAGCTAATTCTGGAAAGAGCCATTGTGCTTGAAAACATTTATTACGATTTGGACAAGGCTGATATCCGACCTGATGCAGCCATAGAACTGGACAAGCTGGTGAAAATTCTTAAGGACAACCCGGGCATACGTATTGAGTTAAGTAGCCATACCGATGCAAGGGCCACAGATGCCTACAATGATGATCTTTCTCAAAGAAGGGCAGAATCAGCAGTAGCTTATATTGTATCCCAAGGTATTGCTGCAGACAGGTTGGAAGCCAAGGGATATGGAGAAAGGCAATTGATTATAGAAAATGCTCAAACAGAAGAAGAGCATCAAATCAACAGAAGAACGGAGTTTAAGGTTATAGAAATCACGGAGTAAAATGCTTACCTTTGCCCCTTATCTGTTTTTTCCAAATCTGAGTTTATGAACGATAGGTACATGCAGCGTGGGGTTTCGGCCTCCAAAGAAGACGTACATCAAGCAATTTCAAACCTAGACAAAGGCCTGTATCCTAAAGCCTTCTGCAAAATTGTAGCAGATGTTTTGGGCAATGATCCTGACTATTGTAACATTATGCATGCGGATGGTGCAGGAACAAAGTCTTCCCTGGCTTACCTTTACTGGAAAGCCACCGGTGACCTAAGTGTATGGAAAGGAATTGCCCAAGATGCAATCATCATGAATATTGACGACCTACTTTGCGTGGGTGCCGTCAATAATATTTTGGTTTCCTCCACCATCGGCAGAAATAAAAACCTTGTTCCCGGAGAAGTGATCGCTGCCATTATCAATGGTACAGAAGAGGTATTACAGATGTTGAGAGACCATGGTGTAAATGCTATTCTTACCGGGGGAGAAACAGCAGATGTAGGTGATTTGGTACGCACCATTATTGTGGACAGTACAGTTACCTGCCGCATGAAAAGAAATGAAGTCATTTCCAATGACAATATAAAAGCGGGAGATGTGGTTGTGGGCATGACCTCATTTGGTCAAGCAACTTATGAAACCGAATACAATGGAGGAATGGGAAGCAATGGACTTACTTCCGCCAGGCATGATGTCTTTTCAAAGCGGCTGATGTCTGCGTATCCTGAAAGTTTTGACCCTTCGGTTCCAGAAGATTTGGTATATTCCGGAAGCCATGACCTCACAACCCCTGCACCGGGCACTCCCTTGGATATGGGGAAATTGGTACTTTCTCCTACCAGAACTTATGCGCCAATTATGGCCGCTTTACTGAAAGAAAACAGGGCCGCCATACATGGATTGGTCCATTGTAGTGGTGGGGCCCAAACCAAAGTGCTTCATTTTATAGACAATCTTCACGTTATCAAAGACAACCTATTTGATACTCCTCCGCTCTTTAAGATCATTCAGGAAGAAAGTGGTACAGATTGGAAAGAAATGTACAAGGTTTTCAATATGGGCCACAGAATGGAAGTCTATTTGGATGAAAAGGATGCTGACCAAGCCATTGCCATTGCTGCCAATTTTGGTGTAGAAGCCAAAGTAATTGGTCGGGTAACAGATTACCAAGGGAAAAAAGTTACAGTCAATAGCCAACATGGCACCTTCACCTATGATGGATAAGGTATCCAACCAACTTTGAGCCAATGAAAATCCTATTAAAAATAATCCTTGGATGTTTCATTTTTTTATTGGCCTTAGGATTACTGACGCTCACAACGGTTGATTGGACGCCATATAAAGAGACTACTTATTACAAAGAAACCAAGCAAGCAGTTGGCAAGCTGGCTTTTAAGGGGTCTGATAAAGGCTATCTTTTGGGTGGTTGGGCCAAGGCGAATATAACCCCTGACAAACCCGCCAACTTGGTGGCTTATAAACCTCGCGGGCCTTATGAATTCGTGGCAGACAGTAGCTTTGTAAAGGCCATAATAATAGGCAATGCGCAATTTAAGGTGGCTTTCTTAAATTATGAGTTACTCATTGTCCACCCTGAGCTTGCCCTAACTTTAAGAGAAGCCTTAGCCAAAGAGCAAGTACCTATAGACCAGATTTATTTTACAGCCACACATACCCATAGCGGAATGGGTGGAACCATACCCGGACCTGTGGGAAAAATCGCCATGGGAGGATGGGATGAACCTTTGGTAAATACCATTAAAAACGGCACCTTAAAGGCACTAGAAAAAGCCCTGGCCAATATGGACACAGTAAGCTTGCGCACCAAAAGATCTGACCCCATAGATCCTTTTATCCGACAGTTGATTTTGGAAAACACTGATGGACAAAGCTGCTCATTGGTGACTTACAGTGCCCACGCTACCTGCCTTAGCAGCAAGTTTATGGGGCTTTCAGGAGACTACCCTTACTACCTTTCTGAATTTATGGAAGAAAGGCATGACTTTGCCGTTTTTGCGGCAGGTGCAGTAGGCAGCCACCGCCCCAAAGCACCCGGAAATGATATCAAAAGCATCAAACAGTATGCTTCTACATTGGACTCAGTAGTCAATGAGAATAAAAGCGAAAAGGCACTTGCAGGCAAGCAGGTCTTGGCCACAAGGCTTCCATTAAAACTTCGTTCCCCTCATTACAGGGTCAGTGATAACATTCGGCTTCGACCTTGGCTTTTTAACTGGGCTATTGGGGATAATCCGGCTTATTTCGATGTCGTCAGAATAGGCAATGCCTTGTTTATCTCTTCTTCCGGTGAAGTTTCAGGGGTATTTTATAAGGCATGGGAGGAACAAGCCCAAGCTCTTGGTCTCTCCTTGTTCATTACCACCTTTAATGGAGGATATATAGGCTATATTACGCCTGACAAATACTATTCAGGTGATTATTATGAAGCCAGAGACATGAATTTCTATGGTCCTTACAATGGGGATTATTTTAAAGAAATTGTATCGGATTTGATATCTTTTGGTGCCGGTAAATAAACTTTTGCTTGGTAAAACCCTTTTTCAAAGGACATTTCTTTTGCCGCTACCCAACCTCCCTTGGTGAAAAACCCCTCGTAATCAGGTAATTCTTTTCTTGGATGTTGGGTCAAAAAACCAAAACTGGTGATCATCAATCGAATCAAAAACTTTTTATCTCTCACTGGAAAAAAATCCAAAAACAACCACTTGGAATCGGAAGTTACCTTTTGGTTTACCTCCTCAAATAGTGCAGTGATGTCTTGATCTATCAATACATCCAATAAAAATTGCGTGACTATTATATCAAAATTGTATTTTTCCGGAAGCTTAAAATCAGCCCTGAAAATAAATTCCACACGGTCTTGTTGATCTGAAGGGATTCTTTTTTTGGCTTTCTCAAGCATTTTTTCCGAAGCCTCCATATAAATTACCTTACCTTTTTTCCCACATCTTTTTAAAATATCCGGCAAATTGGCTCCAGTTCCTCCACCTACTACTAAAACAGTGTCTCCCGGCAGAATAATATCTAAAAATGCCCACTTGCTCCCATGAAACCTTGGCCCTAATACCAAAGTGGCCAGTGCATCATAAAATGGGGCAACAAAATTATAAGCATTCATAAAATGTTCCTTCTACCTCTTGTGTTTATAACTTGTTTTTTAGTCCTTATTAAAACAATAACAATAGGATTGGCAAAGAAAAGCTGAGTTCAAGGCGCTTTCTTGTTTTCATAGTGTTACTAGCCGGAGATTCCATAAAGCTGATGACATGCATCAGCAGCATCAATCCCCAAATTAAAGTGTAAATATGAAAATAAGAGGGCAAAATCAAGAAAAGAACCACAAGGTAAACCAAACCTATAATAGAAAGCCCCCAGAGTAACTTTCTGGTTTGTTTCGTACCAATAACTGTGCTGATGGAAGCTTGTCCTTCAGCCAGATCCTGGGCTCCGTCACTGTAGGATAGATAAATCAAATTGTACCAAGCCAACAGAAAATACGCAGCCAAGAAAAAGGCCCAATTGGCAGAAGAGAAAGCATGATCAAGATTTAATATCGGGATCAACACCAATCCCGCCACATAAAAAAAAGCTGTAGAAAACTCTTTTACGGCAGCCATTTTCTTACCTGCAATGCGCAAAAAAGTCATGGTAAGCATGATTACCAGCGCAAGTGCCAGTCCCGAGCCAAGCATCTTAATGGAAGGCAAAAACAGGAAAGCCAAAATCAAACCCGTTATAATGGCAATCAGCATCAATACCATCAGAAATTTAAAGTGGTTTTGATGGAATCTATGTCTTTGAGATAAGGCAGGCCCCTCCACTTTTTTGGCATCCAATAAATGGTCAAAGGTATAAATACACCAAACAGCCAAAGCCAGAAGTAAATAAATTTTCCAGGACAAATCCACTTTCATGAGATCAGCAAAAAAATACATCCCTGAACAAGCCCCTGCCACCACATCCAAAGAAAGGAGGTTAATCTTTTCGTAAATAAGCAAATGCTTCAATTTCATTGTAACAGAAAAATTCCTAGTAACATGCAATTTAAAGAAATGAAAGGATCAAAACATTTAAAAATTATGTAATTTCCATTTTCTAAGAAAATCTACTATTCATGAACAAGTTATTTTATATTCTTTTGTTAATTGTCAGTCAACAAGTTTTTGCCCAAGAACCCATTAAAGTTGCCTGTGTGGGCAATAGTATCACCCAAGGCCCCGGCAGAGACAATCCTGACAGTTACCCCCTTCAAATGCAGGAGCAGTTAGGGGATAAATACCAAGTGATCAACTTTGGGGTAAGTGGACGTACTTTATTGAAAAAGGGAGATCACCCATATTGGGAAGAGCCCCAATTCGAAGCGGTGAAAAAATTTGCACCTGATGTGTTGGTAATAAAATTAGGAACCAATGATTCTAAACCACAAAACTGGAAATACAAAGATGAGTTTCTTGACGATTATGTGGAAATGATAGAAACCTATAAAGCAAGTATGCCGGCTAGCGGAAAAGTTTATGTATGTCTTCCTGTTCCCGTGTTTAAAACCAATTTTGACATCACTGAAGAAATAATTGTCAATGAGATGGTGCCTCTTATCCGTCAGGCAGCAGAACAAACCGGAGCCACACTTATTGATTTACACACGCCTATGGAAAAATACGGGAAGTTGTTTGCTGATGGCGTACACCCCAATACCAAAGGCAATAAAATCATGGCAAAATTGGTTGCCAAAGCCATCAAATAATCTTGTTATTTGAATTCATTAAGCAAAGCCGGCCCTTTTCAACATTGGGCCGGCTTTGCCTTCCCATTGAAAGGTAACCGGCCTTACTTTTGGCAGGTTTTTAAAGCTAAATTGGCCCTAAATTACCCGGCGAAAAAGGCCCTGTTTCTTTCAATAGTCAGGTTGAAAAAAGATTGATATCCAGCAGGTTCTCTTTAATTTTAATTTGGGATTAAACCATATAGGGTAATTCCGTGTTATAATCCCTCATGTTGCATTACACCACATATCTATTAAAGCCAGATGCCCCTTGGGTAACCTTTGTCCATGGTGCAGGAGGCAGCAGTGCCATCTGGTTTAAACAAATTCGAGATTTTAAGAAATCATACAATGTATTGTTGGTGGACTTAAGGGGCCATGGAAAATCCAAGGACAAGGTTTACGAGAAATTAAAAAAATACAGTTTCCCTGTTATTTCTGATGAAGTAATGGAGGTATTAAATCACCTGAAGATTGAAAAATCTCATTTCATAGGCATCTCGTTGGGTACAATTATTATTCGGGAAATAACAGAAAGATACCCGGAAAGGGTGTCGAGCATGGTGCTGGCAGGAGCCATAATGAAGCTTAACCTTCGCGGGCAGGTACTGATGCGTCTAGGGATTTTACTGAAATCTGTCATCCCGTATTTATTCCTATATAAGCTTTTTGCTTTCATCATTATGCCAAGAAAAAATCATAAGGCATCTAGGTACTTATTTGTTAAAGAAGCAAAAAAGCTTTATCAAAAAGAGTTTATAAGATGGTTTAGCCTTGCTTCCAGAGTCAACCCTTTGCTGAATTTATTTAGGATAAAAGAAACCCCTGTTCCCACCCTTTACCTTATGGGCGAGGAGGATTATATGTTTCTGCCCACCATCACTAAACTGGTAAAAACCCATCAATCTGCACAGCTAGAGGTAGTTCCCTCTTGCGGACATGTGGTCAATGTAGAACAGCCAGAAGCTTTCAATAGCATCGCTTTACAGTTTTTAAAAGCCAATTAGGCAATTTAAAGCTTTGTCACGCTTTAAGGGATTTGGCCACGCCTTCTCTTTTTCATACCTTACTATCAGCACAATCCATTAAACCAATAGAAAATGCCCATAAAAGTGTCTTCTTTAACCTTTCTTTTTACCACCGTACTTTTTTTCCTTTTAAGCTCACTAAAAGCCCAAGAAGTAATTGATTTTGATATCAAACTGGCCGGTTTTACCATCGGGCAAATGAAAGCCAGCAAAACCTTAGCACAGGATACCACCACTTACAGGCTAGACAGCAAGGTTAGTTTTTGGTTATTCGGTACCATTAAAGTAGACTACCACACGGAGGTAAAATACCACGAAGGTGTTTTCATTAATTCTAAAGTAAGTTCAAAAACAAATCGGGGAAACTTTATCAGTAAAATATGGCTGGAAGGGAATGAATATAAAATTGATGCAAATGGTTATAAATATGAACATAAAGACATCATCAAAGATCCTATTCACCATAGTGCTGTAAGGCTATTTTTTGAGGACCCCAAAGGGATAAAAGTGATGATGGCAGAAAACTTAGGTAAATTCTCCGAAATAAGATCCCATGGTGAAGGTATTTATACCACCCATATAGAGGGTGATGAAAACAAATATTACTATCAAAATGGGAAAATGCTAACAGTCAGCATGCACAATCCCATAAAAAATTACGAAGTAAAACGCAGAGAATAAGCATCAAAGTAGCCTTATAAGGTGTACAATCGGTATATTGAAAGATAACCCAAAAAACGATGCTGCTACGACACCTATTAATTGCAACAATTTTTCTAGTAAGTGGTCTTTCCTATGGCCAAGACTTTAACTTTAAGGGAGCAGAAATTGTCCCTTATGGAGAAAGTGAGCGCTTACCAACCTATGCCAAGATACTGAAAGAAGAGCTGGAAAGTCGGATTGATACGACATTTCCCATTAATCAAAAAGAGGAGAAAAAGTCCCCCAGCATTCTCTTAACTCAATTCGATGCCATCCAAAATCTTCCAAAAAAATGGAAGAAAAGATTACAGGACATCGAAGCCATGCCCGCTGAAGGCTACACGGTGATCATCGATGATACATTCG
>NZ_CAXBOC010000170.1:0-9842 GCF_963976465.1 uncultured Cyclobacterium sp.
TGCACTTTCTTGTTTACGGAATTTTTTCTGGTGCAAGGATTTAATAAACTTAACTGTATTTTTGCTTAGCATTAGCCATGAGTGTTGTAGTGAAGAAGACCAAATATATAAATTTTCTTTTTTTGATCCATTTGTTGTGGAGCTGTTCCCTGACCAGGGGACTCCAGGAGGGTGAACTTTTGCTTACTGATGTTAGCACCCAAGGGGTTGTTAAAAGTGATGGCGAGGCAATTAAAAATCTTATTCAGCAAAAGCCTAATACAAGAATTCCACTGATCAATATTTCTCCGGGAGTGATGGTTTACAATTTGGGCAATGCACTATATGACAGCAGTAAAATTGCCAAAAAAATACTGGAGGCAGAGCAATCCATCCAAAGTTCTGCAGAAAAAATAAGGCAAGGGAACACCTCAACAAAAGTAGAAAAAAGATACAACAAGCTTAATAATAAAATAAATGGCCTGGAGAAAAAACTAGAATATGGCAATTGGTTTATGCGTACAGGTAATCCTAAAGTCATTTTAGACAGTATAAAAACAGCTGTTTCAGCACAGCAAATAGCTATCTATCTTCAAAATAACGGTTTTTTTGACGCCAAAGTGAGAACAGCAATTGACAGCAACAAACAAAAGGCCAAGCTTACCTATTTAATCACCGAAAACAGCCCATATATTATAGATAGCTTGTTCAACACCAATGAGGATACTACATTAAATGGTGTTCTGAAAACCAATCAGAAACATTCTCTATTAAAAAACGGAGCGAGGTATAGTCAATCGAATATCACTAAGGAAAGGCAAAGAATAGAAGATATATTAAAGGCAAATGGATATTATGCATTTTCCAAATCTTTTATCGAATACAATGTTTACAAAGATACGGTGGAGAAACACGTGGTAGTGGAACAAATCATCAACAAACCAAACTCAGGTAAAAACCATGAGAAATACATCTTGGACTCGATCACTTTTTCTATAGCTCCTCCGAGTGATCTTATTGCAGATGAAAAGGAACAGACTTTCTGGAATGACATCAAATTTTCCATGTACCAAGACAATTATTCAGAAAAAATAATCAGTTCTAGAATTTTTCTCCAAAAAGGTGATTTGTACAATAAATATGCAGTCATAGAAACCCAACGGCAATTGGCCAATTTGGATATGTTTAGGTTTGTAAACATATCTTTCGACACCTTAGCAAATATCATCAATACCAATATATACACAAGGCCCAACCAAAAGTTTCAAATAACCAATCAACTTGGAGCCAGTGTTACAGAACAGCTGCCAGGACCATTCTTCAGTCATTCTCTACAAAACAGAAATATTTTCAAAGGGTTGGAAATTTTCGAGTTTAATTTTAGGGCAGGTTTGGAAGGGGTTGCTTCAGCTACCACAGAAGGCGGTGTATACAGGAGCCGGGAACTTTCTACTTCAGCCTCTATAATTTTCCCGCAGTTTTTGGTTCCATTTAATTTTGGGACCCTAGAAAAATTTGGTCGGTATAATCCCAGAACCAGAACCTTATTGGGCTACAGCTTTGTAAATCGTCCTGAATATATGAGGGAGGCCTTAAATACCATATTGGCTTACAACTGGGGTACCAGAAACCTAAAACAACAGTTTACTGTCAACCTTTTGGACGCAAACCTTATCCGTTCCGACTTGGATTCGGTTTTTAGGGAACGTCTTGAAGAATTGCAAGCGCAAGGCAATAACCTGATTAACTCCTTTCTTCCCTCCTATGTAAGTAGCATTTCCGGTCAGGTAATCATTAATTTTAATCAATATGGATTATTCCAGAAAAATGAAGCTTCTATGTGGCGAATTTTTATGGAGAGTGGGGGCACCACTTTCAACTGGATTGACCCTGAAAAATTTGGTGATAATACTTTAAATTATTTTCAGTTTTTAAAATTTCAGTCTGATTTTAGAAAATATATCCCACTAAGTAATAAAAGCACCTTTGCCTACAGACTTAATTTAGGTTTGGCCAAGCCTTATGGTATCAGCGGCGGCGTATTGCCCTATGAGAAGTATTTCTTTGCCGGAGGGAGTACCAGCATCAGGGCTTGGCAGCCACGAAGGCTAGGTCCGGGCAGCTTTACTCCGGACTTAGATGACGATGGGACTTTTGATTACAGGTTTGAACAACCCGGTGAAATATTATTTGAGGCAATGTTTGAATACCGAAGGAAATTATTTGGTTATTTTGACGGAGCCATATTTGTGGACGCCGGGAATACCTGGACTTTTGCTGTTGACCCGTCAAGGGAGGGAACTGATTTTAAAGTCAATCGTTTTTACAAAGAAATAGCCGTAGGAACAGGTATAGGTTTGAGAATGGATTTTGATTTTTTGGTATTGAGACTGGATATGGGGATTAAGGCATATGATCCTGCCAGGCCGGAAAAAGAAAGGTTTATTCTCGATAAATTGTCTCTCGAAAATCCTCTAGGTGAGAAAGGACAACAAGTATTTAATATTGGTATAGGCTATCCATTTTAGCCCAATTAATTTACCCATTTAGCATGGAAAAAATAAAAAAAGAAATCATTGCGGAAAGATTTCAAAAAATACAACATCATATATGTGAGGCCTTAGAAAAGGAAGATGGAATAGGAAAGTTTAAAACCGACCTTTGGGAAAGACCCCAAGGTGGTGGTGGAGCTACAAAAGTTTTAACTGACGGTGAAATTATCGCCAAAGGCGGGGTAGCATTTTCTGCTGTTCATGGCCCAACACCGGAAAAAATCCTAAAAAAGCTTTCTCTGGAAGAGGCTGATTTTTTTGCAACCGGGGTTTCCATTGTTATCCATCCCATAAACCCTATGGTTCCTATTATCCATATGAACATCCGGTATTTTGAGATGAGCAATGGCACCTATTGGTTTGGAGGGGGAATTGACTTGACGCCTCACTTTGTGGACTTGGAAGATGCGAGTTATTTTCATAAGCAGCTAAAAGCACATTGTGATGCTTATGATGCTTCCTATTATGAAAAGTTTAAGCAATGGGCAGATGAATACTTCTACATTCCCCACAGAAAAGAAACCAGAGGAATTGGAGGTATCTTCTTTGACCGGTTAAGTGCCAATGAAAAAATGCCGTTCTTCAAGTTGCTTTCTTTTGTTGAGGGATTGGGCTATTTATTCCCAAATATTTATTGCCACTTTATGGCCAAAAACCATAAGCTCCCCTATGGTGAGCAAGCGCTCAAGTGGCAAGCATTGAGGCGAGGTCGGTATGTAGAGTTCAATTTAGTTTGGGATGCAGGCACCAAATTTGGGTTGGACACCAATGGACGCACAGAAAGCATTTTAATGAGTATGCCTCCGGAAGCCAACTGGGTTTATAACCAAACACCTGAATCGGGAAGTGAAGCTTCAAAAACACTTGAACTGTTGAAAAAAGGAATCAACTGGATTAAAGATTAGCCTATGATTGATAGCATCGCACACTGGGACGAACAGCTTTTCCTTTTTTTGAATCAAATCTACGCTTCTTGGTTGGATCCTGTAATGTTGCTCATTACTGGCAAATACATATGGATACCTTTCTATATATTCTTATTATTTCTTCTCGTAAGAGTATACAAAATGGATAGTATTTGGTACATCCTAGGCCTAATTCTGGTGATTTTACTGGCTGATCAATTTACTTCAGCCTTTATGAAACCATTTTTTGAGAGGTTACGTCCTTGTCATGATCCCCGCTGGCAGGGCATAATTTTAAATTATTCGGGTTGTGGTGGATTGTATGGTTTTGCCTCATCTCACGCCGCCAATACTTTTGGTCTGGCTGCTTATTTCCAAAAGGTAGGAGCCAAAAAGATCCCCAATTTTAGTTGGTTATTCTTGTGGGCGGCCATCGTATCTTATACCAGAATATATTTGGGTGTACACTATCCGGGTGATGTCCTTGTTGGGGCGCTGGTTGGCATTCTATCAGGTTGGCTAGTTTACTGGATAATCATTAAAGTGAAAGCATTTTGGACGGAAAATACATCCAAAAATCGACTCAGTAACCTTTGAGCACTCTTTGGATGTATTTTCCAATAATATCAAACTCCAAGTTGACAATATCTCCAGGTTGTAACAAGTGAAAATTGGTGTTTTCATAAGTATATGGAATTATCGCTACGCTAAATAGCCCCTCTTTTGAATTGAAACAGGTAAGGCTTGTACCATTGACACAGATTGATCCTTTTTCTACTGTGACATTTCCTTTATCGGGTTGGTATGAAAAATTAAACACCCAGCTTCCATCCACCGAATTAACAGATAAAAGCTCCCCTGTTTGGTCAACATGTCCTTGAACAATGTGGCCATCAAACCTTCCATCGGCAGGCATACATCTTTCCAAATTAACCAAATGCCCAACCTTTAGTTTGCCAAGGTTGGTTTTCTGTAAGGTTTCGTCTATAGCTGTAACCCTGTACTCATTGGTATGGACTGCAACCACTGTTAAACAAACACCATTATGGCTAAGGGATTGGTCGATTTTTAAGGCTGAGGCCAGGGGACTTTCAATATCAAAATGGATATTACTTCCTTCTTCCGTTATTCCTTTAACCTTGCCAATAGCTTCTATTATTCCTGTAAACATTGTTTTATATATTTGACCGTTACTAGCAAAAATCCTATTTCAAAAAAGGCTTTCATCCATCTCAAATTAATGCCTGAACCTCCTTCTTCTAGGATTTATTCTTCATAAACGATTGCTCAATAAGGCTGGTTCAATTCTAAATTATTGGCTATGCCTAAAGAAATGACTAATTTCAATTGAAACCTGAAAACCTTGGTATAATTCCTGATTAGATGACAAAGTAAGGCATTTTTAGCATTAACTTAGCAATCCAATCAGAATATGAAGCATTCAAAAACATGTTTAAACTGGAAGATAGTTACTTACATAAAGGCAAAAGGAGAGCTTTGATACAAACATTGAGAAGCAAAGGCATTCACAATGAAGCCATTCTGGAAGCTTTTAACAATTTACCCAGGCATTTCTTCTTCGATTCTGCCCTACTGAGTCATGCCTATGAAGACAAGGCCTTTCCCATAGGAGAAGGGCAAACCATATCCCAGCCTTACACGGTTGCGTTTCAAACCGAGTTATTGAACATACACCCAGGGGAAAAAGTATTGGAAATAGGGACAGGATCGGGATATCAGGCAGGAATTTTGTATTGTCTGGGAGCAAACGTTCATTCCATTGAATACAATAAGATCTTGTATGAAAGAACGAAAAAGTTTTTACCTAAGATTGGGGTTAAAATAAAACATTATCTTGGAGATGGAAGTTTGGGTTTACCAAATCAGGCTCCATTCGATAAAATCATTGTGACTGCAGGTGCACCTGTAGTTCCTAAGACCCTGTTATTGCAATTGAAATTAGGTGGGATCCTGGTAATACCTGTAGGAGATCGAAGAAAGCAGCAAATGTTAAAATTAACCAAACAAACCAACAAACAGATTTTGAAAGAATCTTTTGACAACTTTTCATTTGTTCCCCTTCGGGGAGATGAAGGTTGGGAATATAACACCTGACTATGAAAAAATCATTCAAGCATGTAAAGGATTCGGTGGTTACCATGACAGAAATGGTGCTTCCGAATGACACCAATACCCTAAACAACTTAATGGGCGGTAAATTGATGCATTGGATGGATGTGGTAGCGGCTATTGCTGC
This sequence comes from uncultured Cyclobacterium sp., assembly GCF_963976465.1. NCBI lineage: Bacteria > Pseudomonadati > Bacteroidota > Cytophagia > Cytophagales > Cyclobacteriaceae > Cyclobacterium > uncultured Cyclobacterium sp. The sequence goes on from NZ_CAXBOC010000170.1 coordinate 5,694, forward strand.
CCAACGTCATTCCAACTCAATTGTGGTCACTGCATCGGTAGATAATATTTCATTCAAAAACCCAATCGCTCTAGGTAACGTTGTCACTTTAAATGCACAGGTCACCCGGGCATTTAACACTTCCATGGAGATTTACATAGAGGTTTTTGCAGAGGACATTCCGGCCAATAGCAAATATGCCTCACATAAGGCATTCTTCACCTTTGTGGCCGTTGACAGTGAAGGGAAGCCTGTAAAAGTACCTGAACTAAAACCTGTTAATGATCGTGAAGTAGAACTGTACAAAGGGGCATTAAGGAGGAGACAACTTCGGCTCATTCTTGCCAAAAGAATGGACCCTAAGGATGCAACGGAACTGTTGGCTCTTTTTGATATCGATGGGATCGGTCAAAAGGAATAAATTTTGTAATTTCATAAGCTTATTCCAAAAAGATGAATTTAAAAGAATTGTCATTATTTCTAACCGATGAGATCTTTGTGCTCCAAGAGGAAGTCAAAGAAAAACTCGCTGTAAATAAAATTGCTTCAAGGCTGGATTTGGGTTCCACTCCTAGCCCGGAAATTGCCAATGAACCGGAAGTTCCGGCGATAGTAAAAGAGCATGATCCGGAACCCATTCCTTATGAAGGTGAGTTCAAGCAATCAATCCTGGTAATCTATCAGGGAGATGAACTTAAAGAAAGCAGCAGGGAATTTCTATTAAAGATCTTTAGTGCTGTTAATCTTTCCTTAAAGGACATCGCATTGGTATCAGAACTTTCGTTAAAAGGAAGCAACGAGAACCCTCTGGAACAACTAAACCCTGAAAAGATGATCCTGTTCGGGACCATATACCACCCTTTAATGGGGATGAAAAAAGAAAATTATCAAATTACACAGGAATCCATTGGTTATTTCTTTGCAGACGATTTAGATACCTTAGAAAAAAACGTACCGCTAAAGAGAAAACTATGGGATACATTACAAGTATTTTTCAATATTAAAAAATAATAAAATGACAAATGAAGAGCGGTTAGCCATATTGCACCGGTTTAGAATCGTAAGTATTACAGAGGGTATTTCCATGTTGGTTTTGGTTTTTATTGCCATGCCTTTGAAATACATATTTGATCTACCGGCCATGGTTACATATGTTGGATGGATACACGGTGTCCTTTTTATGCTGTATATACTTGTGATGTTCCCAACATCCAGAAAATTACGTTGGCATTTCAGAACCGCCTTACTAGGATTAATTGCCTCTATACTTCCTTTTGGTCCATTCCTATTTGATCGTAAATTAAGAAAGCAAGAAAAAATTATAGAGGAGAAAACTTAAGGCCATAAAATACTTAGCGTATGGCAGTAATTAGCAAAAAAAAGATCGTATACCCCATCAGTGAAAATCTAAGAAAATACTTGATAAAATATGGTAGAGAAGTAGATATACCTATTCATTACAAGGAATTACTTAGGTTTACAAATTCCATTGCCCTTTATGATTTCAAAGGAAATGACACTTTGTGGGAAACTGTATTTTATGATGAGTCCGATAGAAATGAGATTCATTATAAGGTCAAAAAAATATATGCCCTACTAAAAGCTGATGGTGACATGTCAGTCATGCAACATTTGTATGTAGACAGGATAGACCTGTGCACGTATGGCAATACACAACCATTTAGGGTAAGAATAGTCAATCGTATCAATGATAATTTTGACTATTTCTATATTAAAAACGCCGATGCATCAAGGGTATATGGCTTGGGTTTAGAGCATCTTTTGTCTCCCAATAGAATTGGCTATTTGGTATATAGAAACACCCTAATAGAAGAACATATAGCCGGCATTCCCGGAGAGCAGTTTATGAAACAGCATCTTTATGATCCTCTCCTAAATCCCATTCGACTTTCTAAAGAGTTTGTTAAATTCAATGAAAGGTGTTTTGTAAGACTCTTGGGTGACATGCATTCCTCTAACTTTGTAATTGATGTAACCCCTGATTTTGAAGAAACCCATTATAGAATCAGGTCAATTGATTTTGACCAACAATCCTATGAAGGAAAAAAAACAATCTATTTACCTCAATTTTTTAAACAAAACAATGCCCTGATCCAGCTAGGAATCAAACATATAACACAGGAATCCATGAATCAATATCAGAAAGAGGAAAGAGCTTTGATCGCTACTCGATTAAAAAGCTCACCCAAGGAAATCACTGATATCCTAAATAGCATGGAGAAAGATGTGCTATCCAAAGAATCAAATATTGAAAGCCTGAAAAATGAATTGGCAAAACACTACAAAAACCTTGATTTTCTTCGCTGCAAGAATATGGGTGGAATTCTTAGAATGAGCTTAAATCAGGTTCTTATCAGATAAAAAACTCCTCATTTCATAATAAATCGATTTTTTAATGAACAAATGTCTTTAACAGCCTTCGGTATAATTAATAAACCAGTATGATACAAGCCAGAGAAAAGCCCAGTCTATATAAATGAGCACCGCTCTAATAAGTTGTTATTTACCAAGCCGAAAAGCTACAATTGGCATAGTTTATGGTCATATAAGGACAAAAGATCTAATTATTTTTAAAGATAAATTGAAAATTATGAGCACCAAATCGGAAAAAAGAGTTTTTAAAAAACTTGGATACAATAAGAATGAATCAGAAAAAATAGTGGCTTCATTGAATCAACTTTTGGCAAATTATCATGTTCACTATCAGAAATTAAGAAACTTTCACTGGAATGTTACAGGAGGTGATTTCTTTGATTTACATGAGAAATTTGAAGAGTTATACACAGAATCCTTTGCCAACATTGATTTGATAGCAGAGAGAATCAGGGTATTTGGAATGACTCCATACAGCTTGATGAAAGACTACTTAAAGTATGCTGACATCAAGGAAGTAGGAACTGATCTAAGTTCTAAAGAAATGGTAAATGAAGTACTCGAAGACTTTCAAATACTGGTAGACAATATGAATGATTGTGCTATCAAAGTTGCTGACTTGGGTGATAGTGCTACAGAAGATATGCTAATAGCCTTTATAAAGAGCGTAGAATTACATCATTGGATGCTGAGCTCCTTTATCAAGGACTAAAAAAAATCCCCGAGAAAATCGGGGATTTTTTTTTACTTTATTTTTTTGATGCAATATTAATAATACCTCACATCACAGTTTGGCAATTCAGCTTTAAATTTTTCCACATTCCGATTACTTAATCTTGTATTAAAGCAGACCAAACTTTCTAAATTTATTAGGTGAGTGATTTGCTTTAAGCTTCTCACCCCGGTACTGGCTATATCTAAGGATCGCAAATCATAAAGCATTTCCAAACCTTTAAGGTTGGATATATTTGTCCCGGACAAATTCAGGTGCTTTAGCCTTTCCAGAGAATTAAGGGGATCCAACTCGCTAACAGCTGTATTAGAAACATTGAGTGTCTCCAAATTGGATAAAGGTGCCACTACATTCAAATCTCTAAAAGGAGACTCAGTAATTTGAAGTTCCTCTAGCATTTCGAGCCTTGAAATAGCTGAAGGGTCTTGGAGAGGAACGTTCTTAATGATAAGCTCTTTCAAGTTGAAGAAAACAAGCAGTGGTTCTAAATCTAAAACATTGGCCCCTATTATTTCCATTCTTGAACTGGCTGTAGCTTGGTGCAATGCCCAAGTATCAGGATTATCCTTTAAGTTATAATTGTCGGAAATCAATTTCTTCCAACCTTGATTGAGGCCGGTCCACCAAGATTCCAAGGCCTGAGACCTGAAAATCACATTGGTATTGGGCAACACACTCGCTAATTCCTGTACATTCCATTCCGGCACTTTGGTATCATCCAGATTGACATATTCTAGAGAAGGCAGGCTTTTAAGGGGTTCAAGGAGCTCACAGGACTTAAACGTCTTTCTTTTAAGGGGTTCAACTGATTCAATATTCGTCCCTACAAAAGAAAGACGTTTAAGTCCTGTGAGCTCCTGAAGGGCATTGAGATTATTTACAGCACTATAATCTCCATGTATATGCAAAAGATTTTTCATTTCTGCCAAGGGAGAAAGGTCTTCTATCATGGTGTTCTCTAATGACAAGTAAGTAATGCTCTTAAACTTAAGCGCAGGCCTTAGATTTTTAATCTTGCTATTGTCTAAACTCAAGGAATCCAT
>NZ_CAXBOC010000171.1:0-9822 GCF_963976465.1 uncultured Cyclobacterium sp.
GGCTTGTTATTTGGTATAGGCCATCTTTTGAGAAAAATGGATTGGTCGGAAAATCAATTACTATTGAATAAGGCCATTGAAAAGACAAGCTCACCGACATATGCCATTAGAGGCCATCAACTGGGTTACCGCCCCAAAACAAACGCCTACGACGCCTTTACCGTAGATCGATTTAACCAATATATCAGAGAGCTGGCACTTTTTGGCGCCAACAGCATCGAAATAATGCCACCTCGGACAGATGATGACTTCACTTCCCCTCATATGACTATTCCCGCCATTGATATGATTGGCGAACAATCACGGATAGCTGATGAATTGGATTTGGATGTGTGGATGTGGTATCCCAATATGGCTGAAGATTATGAGGATCCCAAAACAAGAACCATAGAGCTAACACAGCGCAAAGATGTATTCGCCTCCATCCCAAGGCTTGATCATTTATTTGTTCCCGGTGGAGATCCGGGTGACCTTGAGCCGGATGTATTGTTCAATTGGCTGAAAGAAGTGGCAGCAAAGCTTCATCGATTCCACCCGAGTGCAAAAATATGGGTATCTCCCCAAGTGTTTAGGCCCACAAAGGCTTGGTTTGACCAATTCTTCTATCACGTCAATCAAAAGTACGATTGGTTTGGTGGTGTGGTTTTCGGACCTTGGGTTAAAATACCCCTACCGGAGCTCAGGGAGTTAACAGCCGCTTCTATTCCTATTCGTAGGTATCCTGACATCACCCATAATTTAAGTTCCCAGTACCCTATTCCCGAATGGGACTTGGCCATGGCCATGACTTTGGGAAGGGAGTCTATCAATCCTCGACCTGAGGATCAAAAGGCCATCCACAATTCTTTGGCACACTATGCCAATGGGAGCTTAAGCTACTCTGAAGGGACCAATGACGATGTAAATAAATTCATTTGGACAGATCAAGAATGGAATCCGGAAACAAAAGTCTTGGAAACTTTAAGAGATTATTCCCGTTTTTTCTTCGGCCCGAAATGGGTAGATGCCGCCACAAATGGCTTTTTGGCACAGGAGGAAAATCTACGAGGTAGGTTGATTAACAATTCCAGTGTTCCTCAAGCCCTGGCTCAATGGCAGGCAATGGAAACAAAAGCTGACAATAAATTAATGGGGAACTTTAGATTTCAAATGGGCTTAATACGTGCTTATTTTGATGCCTATATTCAGCAGAAATTGATATTTGAGACCCAGCAGGAACAAGAAGCCATGAATATTCTGCAGGAATCAGAAAAAATTGGTAGCCTAAAAAGTATAGACAAGGCTACAAGTATACTTACTGAACCTATCTCAGACCCTTATATCGCGCGCTTGAAGCAAAGATGTTTGGAACTGGCTGACGCACTTTTCAACAGCATAGGAGCACAGCTTACAGTTGAGTCACATGGTGCAGCTTCTGGAAGAGGGAATTTTATTGACAATCTAGCCGTAACCCTTAATGATGCTCCTTGGCTTTTGGCCAATCTCAAGGCCATTCAACAAGTACCGGAGGAAAAACAAAGAAACGATAAAATAAAGCAATTGCTCAACCGGACCAATCCGGGTCCTGGTGGTTTTTATGACAACTTCGGACTAGGAAAAAGCTGGAAGAGAGTTGTTAAAACCAAAGGATGGAGTCAAGACCCCGGAGGTCTATATGGTCCTAGAGAAAGCTTCGGTGTAGGCCTGAAAGGTCAGGAATGGGTACATGAAATACAGGCTGTAGGCTTTGGAGGGACAGCCACTCCCTTGGCTTGGATGAACCAAATAACCACCCTCTATGACACCCCCTTGATCATAAAATATCAAGAACTGAATCCCGAAAAAACTTATTCAATTAAAATAGCCTATACCGGCAGGTTTAGGTCCAAAATGAAATTAACCACAGACGACGGCTTATTGATTCACGATTTCATTCAAACCGGTGCCAAACCATTGTATGAATTTGAATTGCCTCAAAGCACCTATGCTGATGGAGACTTGGTACTCCACTGGACATGTGGTGAAGGGGAAAGAGGGGCCCAAGTGGCTGAAATTTGGATTATTCCCAATCCGGAGTAAATATTTTATTGTCTACAATAGAATCAAATAAACAAATTTATACTTGAGGATTCACCTCTCTCTCCAATTATATTTTAATCAATTATACCTATCCAATTTTTTATACATTCCAAGATCAGTTCTCTTCCGCCCCCTATTCAAAAGTAATGCCAAATAAACAAACAACTTTTCTCCCTTTCCGTTAGCAAAAAGGCAAAAGCACGGTTTTAATGCATTCAATTGGCTTTCACATTGAACAGCGCATGTCGTATTTGCCTTGGTTTGGATAACTATGTGATTTTCTTAGTAAAGAAAAATAGTTGAAGCAGGCAATTTATAAAATGATTTAGATTGCAATCTCTTCAAATCATTGATCCCCATGCTTTTCATTATTAGGATAATAAATTTTACTTAAATTAATTTTTTATGGTTCTTAGCCAAAAAAAATATTCTTTCTATTTCTACATTATAACGATTTCGTTAGCGGTACCGAAAATCCTTTTCACCCTTAGGCCGGAAGTAAATTTATTTACCGAAGAAGCACAATATTGGCTTTGGTCTCAGAACATGGCTTGGCATTATTATTCCAAACCTCCGTTGGTAGCTGTAATAAACTTTTTAAGTACCTCTGTACTTGGCAATACAGAAATGGCAGTTCGAATAAATGCGATATTGAGTGGAGTTGGAATTGCCTGGGTTACTTATTTATTTGGATCCTATATGTACTCAAAGAAAGTAGGTTTTTGGGCAGCTTTGATTGTTCAATCCATGCCTGTATGGTGGCTGGCCTCCACCTTCCATATGACAGATTCTTCTCTTACCCTGTTTTGGACATTAAGCATTTATCTTTGCTACAGAGGGATTAAGGAAAATAGCACCAAGTGGTGGCTACTCGCTGGGCTAGCAACTGCAATGGGGCTAATGGCAAAAGTTGTCATAATGTTGATATTTCCTGTTTTGATTATTTACCTAATTTACCTTGGGAAATTTAATGTCCATAAGGAAAAATTTTTGAAATTCATTGTGGTGAGTTTATTGGGATTCATTCCTGCATTGATTTGGAACTGGCAAAATAACTTTGATACCTTCAGACATTTATTAGCATTATCAGGAACAGATAGTATAAATAACCTTCCTACCAACTTATCCATCGCTAGCAGAAGTTTTATAGAATTTGTATTAAGTCAAATAGCCGTTGTTTCTTTGTTCTTATTCCCTGCTTGGGTGGCAGCTTTCTGGTATACCATTAAAAACAAAAATGCTGAATCCATCTACCTTATTCTTCCAGGATTATTAGCGTTTTTAACCTTTGCCGGATTAAGCATTTTTAAAGATGCCATGATAAATTGGCCGGCCTTTGCTTACACAGGCTTGGCAATTGTCTTAGCAAAATGGATAGATCGGCAATCTAGACGTTGGAAAAAGATTACTTTCTCCGGGGTTTTCCTTGGTATGTTTATCCCTGTTCTATTCTTATCACCTGATTATTTGGGGTTAAAATCTTCAAACCTAATGACCAAAACAGAGCAGAATTTAATTAAAAGATTGTTGGGGCATGAACAACTTGCAGACAGAATTGATTTCTTGACAGATAGCCTAGCTATTGAAGACCCCTTTGTCTTTTCTGATTCTTATCACACAGCTTCTGAACTCTCCTTTTACCTGGCCGAAAACCCTCAAACTTATGTTATAAATATGGGAGTACGTAAAAACCAATTTGACCTGTGGAAAGGCATGGATCAATTTTTGGGAAAAGAAAAATTCGGAGTTTTTGTAAGCTGGAATTTTGATAATTTTAAAAGCAAGGCAGTCTTTCAAGAACTTATTTATGAAGAGACTTTTGTCACTACCTTTAAAGGTATTCCAAGGAGGCCGATCAATATAAAGTTCTGTAGGAATTTAATAGAATATACACCTTCAACTCCTTCTTCCTACTGAAACATTATTTTTTTAATTATCTATGACCAAAAAGAATAATGACTTAAACAACTATATAAGTTTTTATAGAAATTTTAAAAAACGACACATAAAAAGCTTATTGGTAGCCTCTTAACTCAGTTTTTTCATGCGATCCACCAAATAAGATCGATTTTTCATACTATAAAATACAAAAAACTGTATTTTTCAATTATTAATATTTATAATAATGTATTTCATACAATTAAAAAATCTTTGTACAGTATAACGCGTATTTACTTTAATAATAATTGGTTTTATAAATTTATCTTTAGTACATTTATACTATCAAAAAAAATGAAAGCGGAACGTGTTGATTGGAGAAGTTGGAATCCGTAGCGGAAGTTGGTTATTTTTTAATGTAGGGTTTGTCCAGGGTTTTATTTATGATAAAACCCTGGCATTTTTTTTTAACCAATTCCAAAACCAAACCATGTAATAGTATTAATTATTTCACCCTCTAAAAGGCAAGAGACTCCTCCCTATAATTCCTTACCTATGCAATAAACTCAGTCAAAATAGCCAATACGGACGCCAGCAATATGATTAACAATTTATGCAATTGAAATCTATGCTGTGGGGAGCTTTCAAAAAAAATGATGGTAGATATATGCAAAAAGCCACCTGCTACCAATCCAAACAAAATATCTAGTGTTTCTCTTCCTATCAATGACCGATCAAAAAGGAAATCTGTAGATAGCATACCTAAAGGTGAGGCCGTGGCAAATAGGATTAACAATAAAATTGTATGTGTTTTATTTAGCCGAGACAATAAAACAGCTGCCAAGGCAAAAGCTTCGGGCATCTTATGCATGATCATCCCTATAAGTAGGGTTTCGCTGCCATGGTGGTGTCCTGTAAGCATGGGTTGTTTTGAAAGTAAAGTCCCCTCCAAAAATGCATGCAAAAACAAGCCAATCATCAAAGTCCATACAGTATTACTAGCCCCATGTCCATGATGGTCATGAATATGCCCATGTTCAATTCCCGAGGACATAAAATCAAGCACTTGCTGCAATAAAAAACCAAGTAAAATATACAAGCCCATAAAATAGGCTGACTCTTTATTGGCAAAAAGCTCAGGGAAAATATGTAATATGGTAATGGCAAACAGATAGGCACCGGCAAATATCAATGCCAGCTTAAAGCTTTTCTCATCCCAACCGGGCACTACGATTGCAACCAATCCTGCACCCAAGGCAGCGAAAAAAAGTAAAAGTACATACAACATATATTATAACTTGGGTTATTTGGGTTATTTAGCCCCAACAGTAGTCAAAAATGGCGCGAGACCATCACTAACGTAGGATTGAATTTGGCCTTCGTCATCATTAAAGATAAGAAAGATCTCTATACCTTCCACCGATTTTTGTATTTCCTTTGCTCGATCCATCCCCAAAACCATAAAGGCAGTAGCATAGGCATCGGCCACTATACAATCATCTGCCACCACTGTAGCACTAAGCAAACGATGCACCACAGGATAGCCTGTAAATGGGCTGATTGTGTGAGAATATTTTATGCCGTCTTTGACATAAAAATTACGGTAATTGCCTGAAGTGGCCAAGCCTTTGTTTTCAAGAGCAACTATACTATAGATTTCATTGGCCAGGCCTTCTTCATCAGGGTGAGACACGCCCACTTTCCATAATTCACCTTTATCATTCACTCCATTTCCTACCAATTCACCACCAATCTCTACAAGGAAATTTTCTATACCCATTTCTTTTAAAAAATCGGCAACTACATCAACCCCGTATCCTTTTGCTATGGCACTAAAATCAAGGTAAACATCAGTATTGGATTTCTTAACTCCCTTATCATTAAAATCTAAGTTCTCAAAGCCTACCTGCTCCAATAACTGTTTCACACCCAAACTATCTTGCAAGGAGGGACCATCCGGACCAAAACCCCAAGCATTAACCAAGGGTCCAATGGTAGGGTCAAAAGCACCATCGGTAACTGAAAACACTTCCTTACTGGTTTTCAAAACCGGATAAAAATAGTCAGATTCAAAAACAAGAGAATCATACCTATTGAGTCTACTAAGTTCAGAATCCGGAATATAGGTAGAAAGAGACTGGTTAAAATCAACAAGAATAGAATCAATTTCTTTTTTAAAATTTCGTCCCCCTGGATCTAAATAGACAATCCTATAAGTGGTCCCCATGGTCTTTCCACTCAAAACCATTTTGGGATGGGTTGTATCTGTAGAAACTGCAGTTTCTTTATTTTGCCTGTAGAGGTAAACCATAAACACCACCAACAGTAACAAAATGCTGTAAATGATATTTTTTTTGGCTGATTTTCGCATAAAACAATGCCAGTTTTAATTTTCCGAAAGTTAATTCTATTTTTTCAATTGCTCATTACATTTGGTCATTAACCTTGGTAGGTGTTTCAGTGGAAACCCTTCAAAACCTGAAAAGCTTCAATGATTTTTCTATATTTGTGGGACATAGAAGGTTCATATGAGAGAAGAATATCTGCGTGGTGACCAGGAAGGCTTAAGCCCTGGAGACAAGGAAATAGAAAAAGCACTAAGACCCCTGAGTTTTGATGATTTCACCGGTCAGAAAAAGACTGTGGAAAACATCCAAATTTTTGTTTTGGCTGCCAAAAAAAGAGGGGAGTCCCTGGACCATGTTTTACTTCATGGACCTCCCGGCCTTGGAAAGACCACCTTGAGTCATATTATCGCCAATGAATTGGAATCCACGCTAAAGATCACTTCCGGACCGGTTCTGGATAAACCTTCAGATCTCGCAGGGTTGCTCACCAACCTTGAAGAAGGGGATGTGTTGTTTATAGATGAAATCCATCGTTTGAATCCAATTGTGGAAGAATACCTCTACTCTGCCATGGAGGATTTTCGTATTGATATCATGCTTGACTCTGGCCCCAACGCAAGGACAGTTCAAATAAATTTGAATCCATTTACGCTTGTAGGAGCCACCACAAGGTCTGGTTTACTTACTTCTCCTTTAAGGGCTCGTTTTGGCATCAATGCTCGGCTTGAATATTACGACGCGCATTTACTATCAACCATCGTTACCCGATCTGCTGCCATTTTAGGAACCCCCTTGGATCCCGAAGCAGCCTTTGAAATTGCCAGGAGAAGCCGAGGTACCCCAAGGATTGCCAACACCCTATTGCGAAGAACCCGAGATTTTGCAGAGATAAAAGGCAATGGTAGAATTACTTTAAAAATTGCTGAAATGGCGCTCAATGCTTTGGATGTGGATCAGAATGGTTTGGATGAGATGGACAACAGAATTTTACTTACCATTATCAATAAATTTGCTGGAGGCCCTGTTGGTATTTCTACCATTGCCACAGCTTGTGGAGAAGAGGCGGAAACCATAGAAGAAGTATACGAACCTTTTCTAATAAAAGAAGGCTATCTCAAAAGAACCAGCCGAGGAAGAACAGCAACTGACCTTGCTTACACCCACCTTAAAATAAAACCCAAGCCCGGTGGACAGTCAGGAAATTTATTTGAAAGCTAGGTCATCATACAGCAATTAATTACCACAAGCCTTGAGTACGATTGAAAAGCATACACATATAGTCAAAAAAACAGCATCAAGACTCGGTTTTGACTATTGTGGAATTGCTGAAGCTACTTTTTTGGAAGAGGAGGCCCCCAAGCTGGAAAATTGGTTAAACAAAAATTACCACGGAAAGATGGCCTATATGGCCAATCATTTTGAAAAAAGACTAGATCCAAGAAAACTAGTGGATGGTGCAAAATCTGTTGTAAGCCTGATGTTTAACTATTACCCACAGCAAACCCTGGATGAGCGCAGGGATTCTCTTAAAATAGCAAAATATGCCTATGGGGAAGATTATCACTTCGTAATCAAAGACAAATTAAAAGCATTCTTAAAATGCTTACAGGAGGAGATCGGTGAAGTAAATGGAAGGGTGTTTGTAGACAGTGCTCCTGTGATGGAAAGGCAATGGGCTGAAAAGGCTGGGCTAGGTTGGAAAGGTAAAAACAGCCTATTACTAAACAAATCTTCAGGTAGCTTTTTCTTTTTAGCGGAGCTAATCATCGATTTGCCTTTGGTCTATGACAATCCATCCAATAAAGATTTTTGCGGAACTTGCACCCGGTGTCTGGATGCTTGCCCAACAGATGCTATCCTTCAGGACAATTTAATCGATGGCTCCAAATGCATATCTTATTTGACCATTGAGCTCAAAGAAGCCATTCCGGAAGAATTTAAAGGAAAAATGGAGAATTGGGTATTCGGCTGTGATATTTGCCAAGACGTATGTCCTTGGAATAGGTTTTCAAAACCCCACAAAGAAGAAGCATTTCTTCCTCATCCTGATTTAGAAAAATCAGCATGGGAAGAAATGACAAAAGAGACTTTTAATAAGGTTTTTAAGCGCTCAGCTTTAAAAAGAACCAAATGGGAAGGATTTCAAAGGAACATTACTTTTCTAAATACCAATTAAATCCTACTACCATTCAACGTTTTTAAATTCACCATCTGTTACCGTTGCAGCAAGTTCATCATTCCCGTCAAAGGCCACAAAGGAAAACGTTCCAGATATAAGTTCATTTTCCCTGTCCATCTTGGTAATCTTAACATTCATAGTTCCTTTCACTAAGGTTGTTCCACCTAATTCATCTTCTGAACCTATTAATGAACCACTTGCTACAGTTCCAACTGCACCAATGAACCCAAAACCATTGGACAAGCTTTCTTCTGTTATAGCGCCGAATTCGTCCCCAACATTTAATGAAGAAAAATCCTCACCATAAAGAATAATGGTTAAACTTGTAAAGATGCCGTTCTTTAAATCAACACCAGTAATACCTAGTTCATAAGTATCCCCATCAATATCCAAGTCTCCATCAACATCATCCCCCAAATCACTCAAAGAAAATCCATCCTTAGTAGCACTAAATTTACTACCATTTATGGTTGCAGTTATAGACTCTACCTTGGTATCATCATCATCGTCATCCAAATCGTCAATTACGATACAGCTACTTACCAATATGGCCAATAATGTAAATAATAAGTAATGATAATTTTGTTGTTTTTTCATGATTTTTCTTTGGTAGTACACACAATAATATGAATTCTAATATTTAAATTTTAAAAGTTGCTAAAAATTAATTTAATTTACTGAAACAATGTTAACTAAAAAGATTTAAAAATTAATAATCACCTTTATGTATAGCAGGGGATAACTTTAACCCGCAACAATCAAGATAACAAAAGACAAGCTAAAGACATAAGATTTTTTTGCAAACCAAAAAAATCTTATGTCGATAAAAAACAACAAATACCCAGGTAGAAACTGTCAAAACCTCTTGCCTGAGGATGAGAAAAAATTGCCTATCAAACCAAAATTTAACTTCTTATAGGTTAAACCCAAACAGTATACATTTATATAAATTTTTTACATTGTTATCTTTTCATTAATAAATCATAATTAAATACCATTTAGTAATACAACTTTAAAATCATTTCAGTATAGATACACCATTAGCCCTCAGCAAACAAAAAGCTCAGTCAATCTTTCTAAGATAGGATATTTATTAATCAGGGTAGTCACCACTAGTGCAACAAGCATTAATTTCAAATAAAAAAGATACAGCAAAACATTTAATATTAATTGATGAAGAAGATTAATAAATGATCGGTACAAGATCCTTCTAGGGATCTGATAAATTGAAAAGATTAAATACCGACCTGTTTATAGTAGAAATATATTACCAATAAATGAACTAGTTTAATATTTCTCAAATACTGCCTATTATTTAGATTTTTTAATATCTTTATAATCCAAATCTTTAATAAATCT
>NZ_CAXBOC010000172.1:0-9810 GCF_963976465.1 uncultured Cyclobacterium sp.
ATACCCTTCGCTGTTAGCTCTTCGGTTACTTCATCTGTAACCCTTTTGGTGTTACAGAAAATTACACTCAGTTTATACTGGTGAAGGTTAATAAGTCTGCTTATTAAATCCGTTTTTAATCCAGATCTTACATCAAAGTACAATTGAGAAATATTTTCAACTGTAAGCTCTTTTCTTAATACCTTGATGATCTCAGGCTCTGTTTGGTATTTTCTAGTAAGCTCTAAAATTGGCTTGGGCATGGTAGCAGAAAAGAATACTGTTTGCCTTTCGATAGGCATAGAACTAAGTATTTTTTCAATGTCATCTCTAAAACCCATGTCTAGCATTTCATCAGCTTCATCCAACACAATGATGCTAACCTGGCTTAGGTCCAAGGTTCTTCTATCCATATGGTCCATGATTCTGCCGGGAGTACCCACCACAATTTGAACGCCTTTTTTTAAACTTCTAATTTGTCTGTCTATAGATTCGCCACCGTAAATACAGGTAGAAGAAATTTTCCTATTGTATTTGGTAAGTTTAACGATCTCACCTTCTACTTGGACAGCAAGCTCTCTTGTGGGGCACAAAATTAGGGCCTGTGGTTTCTTGTTATTGCTGTCAATGCGATCAATAATTGGAATCCCGAAGGCTGCGGTCTTACCGGTGCCTGTTTGAGCCTGACCAATAACATCGGCTCCTTGTAATAATAAGGGGATGGTTTGTGCTTGAATGGGGGAAGGTTGGGTATAGCCCATATCTTCCACTGCCCTTAAGATTTCTTCCGAAACCCCAAGGTCTGAAAATAATATTTCTTTTTCCATGAAATGTTCCTTACTTCTCAAAGCCACGGTATTCCCAAATATCCCAGTGTCGATCAACAATAAGGAACCCCACGGCGTAGGAGAAAAATGTATATTTTAAATAAGTTGCAAAGGTAAGAAAAATTAACTTAGCTTACAACTATTGCTAAGCAGTTTGTAAAATATATTCTGATTATCAGCTGATTTTACTAAATTATATTTTGAAAAGGAATAAAAAAAGGGTCTTTAGACCCTTTTTTTATTTAATCTAAAAACTTTGGATTATCTTTTATCAATAGGTACGAAAGGTCTTTCTGTATTGCCTACGTAGACTTGCCTTGGTCTACCAATTGGTTCATTGTTTTCACGCATTTCTTTCCATTGTGCGATCCAACCCGGGAGTCTTCCCAAGGCAAACATTACGGTAAACATATCAGTAGGGATACCCAAAGCCCTGTAAATGATTCCTGAGTAGAAATCAACATTAGGATAAAGTTTTCTATCTACAAAGTACTGATCATTTAAGGCAGCACTTTCAAGTTCTTTGGCGATGTCTAAAACAGGATCATTGATACCTAATTTCTCTAATACATCATCAGCAGCCTTCTTGATGATTTTAGCCCTTGGATCAAAGTTTTTGTAAACCCTGTGTCCAAAACCCATTAATCTAAATGGATCATTTTTGTCTTTAGCTTTCTCTAAGTATTTCTTAGAATCACCACCATCTGCCTTAATTGCTTCGAGCATTTCAATTACAGATTGATTGGCACCTCCATGAAGTGGTCCCCAAAGCGCATTAATACCTGCAGAAATGGATGCATAAATACTGGCCTGTGAAGAACCTACAATTCTTACTGTAGATGTAGAACAGTTTTGTTCATGATCTGCATGAAGAATCAATAATTTATCCAAGGCTTTTGAAATAACAGGATCTATTTCATATTTCTCAGAAGGCAAGGAGAACATCATTTTCATGAAATTACCACAATAATCAAGGCTATTGTCAGGGTAATTTACAGGATGTCCCATTTTGTTTTTATAAGCCCAAGCAGCAAAGGTTGGCATTTTAGCCAATAACCTAACCATGCTTAGCTTAATTTCCTCATCGGTATTGTTTGGATCCAATGAATTTGGATAAAATGCAGTAAGTGAGCAAATTAATGAAGAAAGTACACCCATCGGATGAGCTACGGATGGAAATCCGTCAAGAATCTTCTTGATGTCTTCATGTACCAAGGTGTGGTTTGTGATCCTTCCTGCAAAATCATTGTACTGCTCTGTGGTTGGTAATTCACCATTTATCAACAAATATGAAACTTCTAAGAAATTAGAATTTTCTGCTAAGTCTTCAATATTATAGCCTCTATACCTTAAAATACCTTTCTCCCCATCCAAAAACGTAATGGCACTTTTGGTCGATCCGGTATTTTTAAAACCCGGATCAATGGTAATTAACCCCGATTGACCACGTAATTTCGCAATATCAACCGCAATTTCATTTTCTGTACCTTCGGTGACTGGAAGATCATATTCTTTACCTTTAAAGGATAGTTTAGCAATATCCGACATGTGTTTATTATTAAATGATTTTATAAAGTTCCTAACTTATACAGTTAAAATAAATTTGAATACAATTTAGTAAAATTTGTGCAATATTTTTTAAAAACATAACGCAAATGCTGTAGGAAAGTGTTTTCGAAATAAAAATTATATTTGGAATAAAGTGTTAACTTCCTCAGTATAGCAATTATTGTATCCATAAATTCATCAATTCAAATTATTTTCTGTTGAATTGACAAAATTTATTTCAAGAGTTGATTAATGTTTTGTACATGAATAAAAAATGCCCTAAAAGGGCACTCTTTAACAAAAATGTTCGAAAACCTCAACCAAGTGATCCCCGATCATTTGGGCATTTCTTCCTTCAATGTGGTGTCGCTCAATGAAATGAACCAACTCTCCATCTTTAAATAATGCCATGGCTGGTGAGGAGGGAGGATAAGGAAGAACCAATTCTCTAAATTTCGCAACTGCATCTGCATCGTTACCGGCGAAAACTGTTGCCAATACATCAGGTTGCTTGGAGGCTTTTTCCAATGCGGCTCTAACACCCGGACGGGCTGCACCTGCTGCACATCCACATACTGAATTTACTACGATAAAGGTAGTCCCTTTATGCTCACTAAGGTGATCTTCTACATCCTGAGCGGACTTGAATTCCTTAAAACCTGCTTCTGTAAGCTCTGCACGCATTGGTGCAATCAATTCTTCTGGATACATATTAGTTTTTTTTTATTGTATTTTTATAAAAATCCCAATTCTAACTTCGCAACCTCCGACATCATGTCTTGAGAATAAGGTGGGTCAAAAGTGAGTTCTACTTCTACATTATTTACTCCTTCAATACTTCCAACACTTTCTTTTACCTCTGAAGGTATAGATTCCGCTGCGGGACAATTGGGAGAAGTAAGTGTCATTAAAATATAAACATTGTTTACAGGGTAAACAGTTATCTCATAGATCAGGCCAAGCTCATATACGTCTACCGGAATTTCAGGATCGTATACATCTTTTATGGCGTTGATGACCTTCCCCTTTAAGGCTTCTTGATCATCCGTTGACTGCTCTTTATTTTCCATAGCTGGTTTATGCATTAATTTTGGCTTTATAAGCTATTGCAAATAATTTCATTTGTTTGATCATCGCAGTAAGACCATTGGAACGCTGTGAACCGATGATATTACCCATACCGATCTTCTCTATAAAGTAAAGGTCTGCATTGATGATTTCATTGGCCGGTTGCCCGGAAAGCACCCTAATCAAAAGACTGATTAAACCTTTGGTGATATCGGTATTGGAATCAGCTTGAAAGTGAACCTTTCCCTCTTCTAAACTACTTGTTAACCAAACCTTTGATTGGCAACCTTTGATGATATTGTCCTCGATTTTATCTTTTTCAGGAAATTCAGGCAATTGGTCTCCAAGTTCCATGATATAATAAATAGTGGATTCCTTGTCATCACCAAGAATTTCAAATTCACCAATTATTTCTTCTTGAATACTGTTTATTTCTGACATTAATTTTTCCTTTTTGAGATTCTTTTCAAGCTCTCAATTAGCCTGTCAATTTCTTCTATGGTATTGTAAACAGCAAAAGAAGCCCTGACAGTTCCCTCTACTTGTAACCTATCCATAAGTGGCTGGGTGCAATGGTGACCGGTTCTAACGGCAATACCTGAAGCATCCAACATCAAGCCTACATCAAAGGGATGAATGTTATTAATTCCAAAGCTTAATACGCTAACTTTTTCTTTTGCGGTGCCTATGGGAATAAACCCTCTAATTTCCCTGCTTCTTTCCACAGCATGCTTCAATAGCTCATTTTCATGATTTCTTATGGCCTCTTTACCCAGATTATTTACAAATTTGATGGCTTCACCAAAGGCAATTACATCTCCAATATTAGGTGTTCCTGCTTCAAATTTATAAGGCAGATCATTAAAGGTTGTTTTTTCAAAGCTGACTTCCTTAATCATTTCTCCTCCTCCTTGATAAGGGGGCATAGCTTCTAAAAGCGCTCGTTTCCCATACAAAAATCCTACCCCGGTAGGGCCATAGACCTTGTGTGCAGAGAAAGCGAAAAAATCACAATCCAAATCCTGCACGTCTATATCCATATGAGCTGTACTTTGTGCGCCGTCCATAAGGAATTTCGCCCCAACGGTATGGGCTTGCCTGATCATATCTTTGATAGGGTTGATGGTACCCAAAGCATTGGATGCATGGACAACGGCCACCAGCTTGGTCTTTTCAGAAAGCAATTGACGGTAGGCATCCATGTCCAATTCACCATTGTCGTGAATTGGGATTATTTTTAAGATCGCTCCTTTTTCTTCACATAAGATTTGCCAAGGTACTATATTAGAATGGTGCTCTAGGGTGGAAATGACAATTTCATCTCCCTTTTCTATAAAAGCCCTTCCAAATGTACTTGCTACCAAATTGATACTTTCTGTTGTTCCCTTGGTAATAATAACTTCTTCTGACGAAGGAGCATTAATAAAATCTTTTACTAGATGCCGGGTGTTTTCAAAGTAATCTGTGGACCTGGAAGCCAAGGTATGCGCTCCCCTGTGAATATTTGAATTGTCTAATTCATAGTATTTTCGCAAAGCTTCAATCACTTGAATGGGCTTTTGCGTGGTTGCAGCATTGTCAAAATAGGCCAGAGGCCTTCCATTTACTTCTTGATGAAGTATAGGGAAATATTCCCTGACCTTATTTTCAACTATAATTCCTGAATTATTTTTAATGGCTGCCTCCAAGTCGTTCATGTACTATTTTTTCACAGTAATTTTTAAAGGATTCATTGGTGATATGGTCCAGAACTTCTCCTGCAAATGCGTATAGCAGCAATGATTTTGCGCTTTTTTTGCCTATGCCCCTTGCTCTAAGGTAAAAGAGAGCCTCTTCATCCAGTTGACCGGTAGTACAGCCATGAGAGCATTTCACATCATCTGCCCAAATCTCAAGTTGTGGTTTGGTGTTTAAAGTCGCATCCTCTGACAACAAAATATTGTTGTTTTGCTGAAACGCATTTGTTTTCTGGGCATCCTGTCTTACAAAGATCTTTCCGTTGAAAACACCTCTGGAATGGTCCGTTAAAATTCCTTTGTACAGCTCATTCGATTCTGAATGAGGCATTTTGTGGTCCACATTGGTATGGTTGTCAACATGCGTTTTTCCATTCAGTAGGTAGAGGCCATACATATTACCCACACAATTGCTTGCGTTGATATTGAGACTAAGGTTATTTCTTAGCATTTCCCCACTTAAACTCAATAACACAGAAGTAAAGGTGGCATCCCGAGCGATTTCTGTCCCCGTATTGCTAACCCCAAGTTCTGATTTATGACCGTCTTGAAGCTTATAATGTCTGATATGCGCATTGTCTTCAACATTCCATTCAGCCACCTCATTGAGGAAAACAGTGGACTCGTTCAAGTAAACCGTTATTTCTATGACTGTAGCCTGACTGTTTTTGCCTGCATGGTAAAAGGCCCTAGGTTGAACACATTGGCCGGTAGCGTCTGTGTTAACAAAATCCACCACTACTATGGGCTTTTCGATAATCAAGCCATCAGGAATGTCAATTCGGATTCCAGATTCAAAGCAATAAGCGTTTAATGCGGTGAAGGCATCTTTATCAATCGTTTCGATGGATCCAATTTCACTAGCTTGTTCTTCATCCAATTCAGAAAAGGGCTTTACAGAAAACGCTGCATCCTTGTAATTGGATAATGAAGGATCAAATAGACCATTATTCCTGACAAGTGTATACCCATCAAGTGTATTGATCAACTGATTGTTTTTGATTATCTCAGCAAGGTTATCAATTGATTGGGGAGAAGAATAATTTTCTATCTTGTCAATGACCCGCTTGGTGATATTTGTATATTTATATTCCTCTTCTTTCAAAGTAGGAAAACCGGTAGCATTAAGCGATGATTTTGCCTCCGTTTTCAATTCCTTGAAAGGGTTTGAATCGTTTAAATCCGCCTGCTTAGAAAGGAATAATTCTACCAGTTTATGATCTTTCTTTGTTGATAATGTCATTAGAAATTATAATCTTGGATTAAAACTAAACCGTTGCTCCTGATAATTCATCCTTGATCCAGTCGTAACCTTTGGCTTCAAGTTCTAAGGCCAATTCTTTAGTTCCGGATTTCACAATTTTACCCTTGTACAATACATGTACATAATCCGGGACGATATAATCCAGCAAACGCTGATAGTGTGTAACAACTATCGTCGCATTGTCTTTTGATTTTAGCTGATTGACTCCGTTGGCTACCACTTTAAGGGCATCAATATCTAAACCGGAATCAGTTTCATCCAATATAGAAAGGGAAGGTTCCAACATGGCCATCTGAAAAATTTCATTCTTTTTCTTTTCTCCACCAGAAAAGCCTTCATTCAAAGCCCTACTCAATAATTTCTGGTCAATTTCGACCAATTTCATCTTCTCTTTCATCAATGAAAGGAATTTTACTGCATCCAATGGGCTTTCACCTCTGTACTCTCTTACTTGGTTTACAGCCGTTCTAAGGAAATTTGTAGAGCTTACTCCCGGTATTTCCACAGGGTACTGAAATGCTAAAAACACACCTTCTCTCGCCCTATCTTCCGGGCTCAGTTCCAATATGTCCTTACCTTTAAAGGTTACAGAACCTTCGGTGACCTCATATTCCTCACGTCCAGCCAAAACTGAAGCTAAAGTGGATTTTCCTGAACCATTTGGTCCCATGATGGCATGTACTTCCCCAGGTTTGATTTCAAGGTTTATACCATTCAATATCGGGCTGCCTTCAATTGCAGCATGTAAATTTTTTATTGATAACATTTTTCTAATTTTTTATCCTACGCTTCCTTCCAAAGTAAGAGCCAATAGTTTTTGGGCCTCTACAGCAAACTCCATTGGAAGTTGATTGAGCACTTCCTTTGCATAACCGTTAACAATCAAGGCTACAGCATCTTCAGAGCTAATCCCTCTTTGGTTGCAATAGAAGATTTGATCTTCTCCAATTTTTGAGGTAGTGGCTTCGTGCTCTACCTTGGCAGAAGAATTTTGAATATCTATATAAGGGAAAGTATGTGCTCCACATTTATCTCCCATCAAAAGTGAATCACATTGAGAGAAATTACGAGCGTTGCTGGCTCTTTTCATAACCTGCACCTGACCCCTGTAAGAATTCTGGGACTTGCCCGCGGAAATTCCTTTAGAAACGATTCTGGAACGTGTGTTTTTTCCAATATGAATCATTTTAGTTCCCGTATCTGCTTGTTGGTAGTTATTTGTTACAGCAACAGAATAAAACTCTCCTATTGAGTTGTTTCCTTTAAGAATACAAGATGGGTATTTCCAAGTGACTGCTGAACCGGTTTCTACCTGAGTCCATGAAATTTTTGAGTTGTCGCCGGCACATATTCCTCTTTTTGTTACAAAATTGTATATGCCTCCTTTTCCATCTTTATCCCCAGGATACCAATTTTGAACAGTGGAGTATTTTACCTCTGCATTTTCTTTGGCATATATCTCTACAACCGCAGCATGAAGTTGATTCTCGTCTCTTTGAGGTGCAGTGCAACCTTCCAAATAAGAAACGTAAGACTGATCTTCTGCAACAATTAGCGTTCTTTCAAATTGACCGGTATTGGCAGCATTAATTCTAAAATAGGTGGACAGCTCCATTGGGCAGCGCACACCTTTGGGTATATAACAAAATGAACCATCTGAAAATACAGCTGCGTTAAGGGCAGCATAATAATTGTCAGTAGCAGGAACAACAGATCCCAGGTACTTTTTGACCAATTCCGGGTGCTCTTTCACTGCCTCACTAAAAGAACAAAAGATTACACCAAGTTTTGAAAGGGTCTCCTTAAAGGTAGTTCCGACTGATACTGAATCCAATACCACATCTACAGCTACTCCTTGAAGTCTTTTTTGTTCATTTAATGAAATACCAAGTCTTTCATAAATTTTCAAAAGTTCAGGATCAACATCACTGATACTTTTTGGCTTGCTTTTTTGTTTTGGAGCTGAATAAAACCTCAATGATTGAAGGTCTACTTTAGGATATTGAACATTTGCCCAAGTAGGCTCTTCCATCTTACTCCACTGTTCAAAAGCTTTAAGGCGCCAATCTAAGAGCCATTTTGGCTCTTCTTTTTTTGAAGAAATCCATCGAATGATGTTTTCATTTAAACCAATAGGAGCCTCATCAGTTTCATAATCAACTGACCAGCCATGCTCATATTCTTTGGATGTAAATTCTTCTAAGATTTCATTGTCCTTGCTCATAAAAAAGAGTTATTTAGACTAATTATATTTTGAACCACAAATATACAACATTAATCTATTTTTTATTGTTCTAAAAGTGGTCAAATAATATAAAAATATTTTTTAGGACCTTAAAAACCTGATTTTCAGTACTTTGATATTTTAAAAAATACTATTGAATTCAATAGTGAATATTGAAAAAACCATATACAATATATGAAAATCTAAATAAAAAATTTATTTAGATTTAATCTTAATAATTAATTTAAGTTTATTTTTTATCGGTAATTAAATGAATTGGCCTATTGATACTTTCTTCAAGAACAATTAGGGTTTCTGTCCTGTCAATCCCTTCCACTAACTGAATTTTGTTTAGTACGTCTCTTAAATGATTGGTGTCTTTACAAATGATTTTGGCGAAGATGCTATAATTACCGGTAGTATAATAAGCATTGATGACCTCTGATATATCTTTTAGTTTCTCAATAACCGTATCGTATAAGGAGCTTTTTTCTAAGTAAATCCCGAGGAATGCAGAAATATCGTAACCTAGTTTAGAATAGTCAATGTTCAAAGTTGCGCTCTTAACAACCCCAAGGTCCTCCAACTTTCTCATTCTTACATGAACAGTCCCGGAAGAAACGAATACCTTTTTAGCGATCTCGGTATATGGGGTTTTAGCATCTTTGTTGAGTAGTGAAATTATTTTCAGGTCTACATTGTCAATATCTAAAATTTTATCCATTTTTTATTAAGTTAATTGTTAATTCCAAAATAAAGATCTGGTTAAATTATTAAATTGTCAAAGAATTTAATAACTATTTTTGATTTCAAGAATAAGAATTCTTGTTTTTCGTATATAAGATGCCTGTTTTTTATCAATTAATTTTAAAAGATAGAACCTACGGCTACCTTTAAAGCCAAATTAATTACTATTATTTAAGTTTTAAATTACTACAAAGGATTAATTTTTCCAGAAAAATCCTTTGTATTGGTAGATTCTTTGTTTACCCCATTGGTGGTGTTTTTTAGGTGTGAAAACTTCTCCATTAAAAGAAAGAGCGATATGATTTTTGCTGAAAATTGTTTGTTTTTATTGAAAGGAGTAAGGAAAGGTTTATCTTAGTTCTAAATTGTAAAACCCTTAAAATATTTTGAGATTGAGATTTCCCTGTATCCTGCTTT
>NZ_CAXBOC010000173.1:0-9786 GCF_963976465.1 uncultured Cyclobacterium sp.
GGATCAGCTCCAGTGCACTTTTGATATGGCCCAGCCCTCTTTGACTCAGGATATCAAATTTATGCAGTCCAATGTCTTCCGCCACATGCATGTCAAACTGGGAAGTAGCAAAGCCTTTTGGCGGCAACTCGGTAGCGGTGTAATAGTGAATGGGCTTGTGGGAAATCAATATTCCGCCTGCATGAATGCTCAAATGAGAGGGCATATTGCGGATCACTCTGGCATATTGATAGATTAGTTTGCCGTATTGATCAGGTATATAGTTGCTACTGTTCAGTTTGTCTCCATAATAGATCAGAGATTCTATTTCTGATTTGGGTAGTCCAAAAACTTTCCCCAACTCCCTCAATACAGAGTTGTACTGGAAGGTGTTAAAGGTAGCCAATAGGCAGACATGGTCCTGTTGGGCTTGGTTATAGGTATTGAAGATATATCGGGTGATTTCATCCCGGTCTTTCCAAGAAAAGTCAAGGTCAAAATCCGGTGGGTTTTCCCTGTAAAGGTTGATAAAACGTTCGAAATACAGGTCCAATTCTATGGGGTCCACATCAGTAATGGCCAGGCAATAGGCCACGATGCTGTTGGCTCCACTGCCTCTGCCTACATAAAAGAAGTTTTTGTGTTGTGCATAATTGACAATGTCATAATTGATCAGAAAATAAGAAACAAAGCCTTTTTGCTGGATAATCTCTAGCTCTTTAATGATGCGTTTTTCTTTGGTTTCATCCAAACTTCCGTAACGGCGAATGGCTCCTTTGTATGTTTCTTGCCGCAGGTAATCAAAATCCTCCCAGTCGGACCCAAGAATGTCTCTACGGTTTTTTACGGCCTGAAAATAAAAGGAAAACTGGCACTGTTCCAGAAGTTTTTGGGAATTGTAAATCAGGTAACTGTGTCCTTCACAGCGCCCAACCATATCGGCATAGCCATAAAATCGATCTGCAGGATCTCCTTGTTCGCTGAGAGGGAGTTTGCTGAGCAGGGTATTGCCATCCATGGCCCGCAATAGGCGGTGGGCATTAAAGGCTGTTTTGCTGGCGAAGGAAACCGCTTGTAAAAGCACCAGCCGCTCTTTGTGTTTGGCCCATGGACTGTAGGGAAGCCGATTGAGTTGCGAAGGATGTATGCCAAGGTATTCATTCTCCTTCAGGGTAAAGAATGTCTCCGTGAAAGGGTAGATCAGCACACTGTGATCGAATGTGGGAGCCCTTTCGGGAAAAGGCAATTTGTTCATCAGGTGATGGGAAAGGTACCTGTTCAACTCATAAAAGCCCTCCTGGTTTTTGGCCAGGCCTATAAACTGCTGTTTGCTACCATTGCGAAAATCTATTCCTATGACGGGATGAACGCCATTTTTCTGGGCCTCGCGGATAAAAGGAAACACCCCCGAACAGCTGTTGATATCTGTCAGGGCCAGGGCGTCGAGTTTTTGCTTCTTGGCTTCCACAACAAGCTGTTCAACAGAAAGGGTGCCGTACTTGAAGCTGTAGAAACTGTGGCAGTTAAGGTGCATTTTGTTTATATTATTAACATTTAATGGTTAATAATATAAACAAAATGAATTGAATGTGGATGTTTGAAGTGATTATTTTTTCTGGAAGAGCACCTTTGTTTCCAACGGCTTTACCTTGTCACCGGTCTACCATGAACTTCTATCCAGTCCAGCCTTGAACAAGCTTTTGATTGTCCTCCGGGCATTAAATCCGTAAAACCGATTTCTTCTACATTGGATAGGTCGGGATCAGTGGCCGGACCGATGGCTACTATGCCTTCAGGATCCAGGTGGTGCCAGTTGATGTCCTGTATATTGAATTCCCAGATGCGCCAGTCTTTAGAGGCACCGGCCGATTGGTCGCTTACCAGCCACTTGTCGTCAGCTAGTTTTAAAGCAATGCGAAGTTCTCTTAGCCCGACTTGTTTGGTGCGCATTTTTACTTTGGCAAAGCCTGTAAGGTTCACATTTTGTTGCCGGTGTTTTAGGCTTAGCATCCAGTTGCCCTCACATAGTCCGGACCAGATATAAAAAGGATCGTCTACAGGTTTCTCATGGTTGCTTTTTTTGATAACATCTTTTCCAGGTCCATATAGCTGAACGGTTAAATTCTCATTCTGGACATGGTTTTGGTTGACAGGGATTTCTGCGGGTGTTTCTTTCCAGTCTTCTCTAAAAAAGAGGTCAGGTCGGTAGCTGCTTTGAGCGAGGATAATACTGGTAAACAGTAGGTAAAAACTAAGGGTTAGGAAAATGTTTTTCATGAGTGAATGGTTATTTTGATACGATGCAAGACCTTATTCTGCCATAATGCAAACAATTTACGGCTATTTCCCCAATAAGGAAAATAGGAGGTAAGATGCAAAATGTTTTTTATGGGTAGGTTTCTGAGAAAATTAATGTTCTTTTTCAAGATCAATTCAGGTTTGATTGGCTATAATGGGGTGCCGTTCCACTAGAGCTCCTGATCAGAGACGATACAATAGGATGCAAAAATATTGCTCCGCTGGAGCATTTAGATTTTCAACTGAATTATGGAGGGATTCAATGAGTCTAAGTTTCTAAATTTGAGTAAGTTAAAATGTTTTATCATTTTGTTTAATCCAAAGCTCTGTAGGAGTTTTTTTTGTAGCACCAAATGCTTGAATTATTAAAAGCTCCCTAGGAGCGACACCTTAATCTCGTGATATGGCATATGCCAATTGAAAAAATTTATAAATTGGTAGACAATGCCAAGAATTTTGGTGAAAATGTGAAACCATGACGGAATTTTGGGAAGAAAACTTTAGAGAAAAGCAATCCATGTGGGGGTTGAGCCCGGCAGATGCTGCTCTTGAAACCGTGAAACTTTTTCAAGAGCATGGACTGCAAAAAATCCTTGTCCCCGGCTTTGGCTATGGGAGAAATGCAAAAGTTTTTATGGATGAGGGCTTTGATGTCACAGGAATAGAAATTTCAGAAACGGCAATTGATATTGCCAGAAAGCAATATGGAAACCAAATAAAGGTTCACCACGGATCAGTAAGTGGAATGCCTTTTGACAATGAAACTTACGGTGGGATCTTTTGCTATGCCTTGATTCATTTGCTTGATAAGAAAGATCGGGCCAAACTAATAGCCGATTGTTACCATCAGCTCAGCGAAGGTGGCTTTATGGTTTTTGTAGCTATTTCTACCGAAGACCATGCTTTTGGGAAAGGGGAGGAGATTGGCAAGAATAGATTTTTGACACCTCATGGTGTTGAATTGTTTTATTATAACCTAGATTCTGTAAACGATGAATTTGGTGATTATGGGCTGCTTGAATCAAAGACAATCATGGAGCCTGCGAAAAGTAAAAAAGGCAAGCCCGGCCAAAAATTTTGGCAGATTGTATGCAAGAAAGCTGCTGTAGGTTAAAAGAATTAAATTATAGCACATGACCAAGGTAATAATTGAGGATTTCTGTCCATCAAATAAAGAAGAATGGAGCAATTGGCTAGAACGCCATCACTTAATAAAAGAGGCTGTTTGGCTCATTGTTTATAAGAAAAAATCACCTACTCCAAACCTTACTTGGAGCGAATCTGTAGATGAGGCTTTGCGGTTTGGTTGGATTGACAGTTTGAAAAAGCCTATAGATGATGAAAAGTACAGACAATACTTCAGCAAAAGAAAGGCAAACAGTATTTGGTCAAAAACGAATAAAGACAAAATTGAAGTTTTACTAGAGAAAGGCTTGATGTCGGAGTCAGGCATAAGAGCGGTGGAAATTGCCAAAAAAAAATGGCTCCTGGTCTATCTTGGATGCTGCAGAAACCTTGGAAGTACCCATGGATTTAGCGAGGAAATTCAATGAGTTTCATGGGTCAAGGGACTTTTTCGATAGTCAAAGTAAATCTTTGAGGAAAAGTTTACTAATATGGATTGCAATGGCAAAGCGACCGGCTACCCGAGAACAAAGAGTATTGGAAATAGCAGAAAATGCTGGGCAGAATTTAAAACCTAAGGCATTTCGATAGGTGCCGAGTGCTCGTCTTTTGGCCCGGACATTCGTTAATCGTCTTGAGCATTTTAATACAGGTATATCTAATAAAGAAACATAAATCCCAAAATTCTATGAAAGATACAAGTCACCACGATGAGCGGATTGCTAAAATGACATTCGCTACGGTATACCCACATTATGTAACAAAGGTGGAGCGGAAGGGCAGAACAAAAGAAGAATTGCATCAGGTAATTGAATGGCTCACAGGGTTTAATGAGGAGAGAATTCAGGAGCTTATTGAAAATCAAGTTACTTTTGAACATTTTTTTCAGGAAGCCACGCTAAACCCCAATGTTGACCTCGTTAAAGGAGTTATTTGTGGTTACCGTGTGGAGGAGATCACCAATCCTTTGACACAAAAAGTAAGATGGATGGACAAGCTGGTAGATGAATTGGCCAAAGGTAAAAAGATGGAAAAAATTTTACGGGATAGTTAATAAGATAAAATTGAAGTATAATAGCAAAAGCCGACAGTTTTTGCCGGCTTTTGTATAAGAAAATGAATATTAATTTGGAGGGAAAACATCCTGTAAAGGATGTCTGATTGGTACACCTTCTCTTGCATCCCACCAAACGCGGGTTAACAATTCATCGCCTCCCATTCTATCTGCTGCTGCTTTGACATTCGCCTCATTTTTTAGGTATTCGTCATTTGGATAAGTTAATCTTCTTGGGATCTGTCCATTGGTTACTCCCGCATCACTTCCAATCCATACTGTTGGATAACCTGTTCTTCTAAATTCAGCCCATCCTTGGTAGTGCTGAAAAAATGTGGAAATGTATTTTTGGGTAATGATCTTTTCAAATTGCTCCTCTTCGGTACCTATCAGCGTTCCTGAAGCTCCATTTAGAAAATCTTGAATAGCTGTTTCAGGAATCTCATATTGTTCCATAGATGCCTGTATTCCCATTTGGTATAGTTGGTTGGCATCTTCTCCGGTTATGCCTGCAAAGACAGCTTCTGCTTTTAAGAAGTGGACTTCAGCAGCATTCATCACTATGATATCATAGGTTTCCTCTTTTAATAACGGCCCTACACTGGCCACCATTTCCTGTCCATAAGGTTCTTTTTCCTCTTGAAGCAATTGTATTGGCCTTCCTCGAAAAGATCCGGACCCGTCTAGTGCAGGACTAGCCAAAATTGGCAATCTCGGATCATTAGTTGGAATCATTACATCCATTATGGGAAATCCCACAAACATAGGTGTGGTGGCCGTTAATTCTCTGGTCCATATATAATTAACGTTGTTGGTGTTTTCTGATGAACTTGGTGGGAGGGTGCTCAATGATGCATTTTCTGAATTTTCATCAATTAAAGGTTTATTAATTAGATCACCAATATGCTCAGAAGCCAGAGATGGGCTTGCAAATCGGACTCTGATGGCAAGCCTAAAACGTAGAGAATTGGCAAACTTTTTCCAGTTTTCCACATTCCCCTGATACAGGATATCCGCATTACCGAATGATAATTGGTTTCCTTGGGCTCCCAATTGAGCTTCGGCTTCTTTCAACTCATTAAGCATGTCGGTATAAACCTCTTCTTGGGTATCGTACTTTGGTTGGTTAATTACATTGTCCACTCCTTGAGCAGCTTCAAAATATGGAATATCTCCATAAGCATCCGTAACCCAGTGGTACAACCATACTTTCCAGATTCGGGCCATGGCATTTTGGTCATTTTTCTGAGGGTCTTCAGCGGTGAGCCGCATGACTTCACTTATATTAATGATGTAATCTCTGTAATAATTGAAAGGGGAGGTGTAATCCGTATTGGCGAAAATATTACCACTTGCCTGACTGGCATAGTACCCTGAAAACTCTCCAATTGTCCCACTTCTGTAAGACTCAAAAATGGAGCTCTTTAATACATTGGTGAAAATGGTCTTTGGTTGAACCTTTTCCTTTGTCAACAATGTTGGGTCCGTATTAATAGCGTCAAAATCGGAAGTACAAGCAAGGCATATCATAAGCAGCAATAAGAGAGACGCATTGCTTTTAATCTTTATGTTTAATTTTATTAATTGCATAACTCAATTTATTAGAATGTCAAAAATAAGTTAAAACCCATGCTTCTGGTTGTCGGTAGGCCTCTTGCTTCTACCCCTTGGGCCGCTGTGGAGCTGTTAAAGGCTGTTTCAGGACTGATGCCCATCAACTTAAATTCAGGATCACGGTATAGGTACAACAGGTTTCTTCCTACAACGGATAAGCGGGCATTGGTAAAAGGAGTTTTGCCTAAAAATCCTTTGCTAAAATTATAACCAAAAGTAACTTCCCTTAAAGCCATATAATCGGCGTCGATTACCATGGTTTCTGCAATCCCTCCCCAAGGGCCCTGTTCGGCGTAATATTGATGAGACAATAAGGAAATGTTATTTTCCGTAAAGGTTCCGTCGGCATTTTCTATCAGGCCATCCACAATAAGATCCTCTGTATCTCTTGCTTCTGTAAATTTCCCAGTGCCTTTGGCCATTTGATCATATTTGCTATATGAATAAACCTGACCTCCTAATCTAAAATCGATCATTCCACTTAACACAAACCCTTTATAGGAGAAAGTGTTGGTAATGCCACCTAGAAAGTCTGGCTGAATATTTCCCAAAACTGTCATTTCATCTGCTCTTTGCCATTTACCAAGTTCTGAAACCAGAATCCTTCCGTCCTCATTTCTCTTTTTAGCAAAACCAACAATGTTTCCATAGGGTTGGCCTACTCGAGCTTCAATAGTTCCGGTACCGCTCAATAAGGTGTGGCTGTTTATGCCTGGCGCCAGTGATACCACTTCAGACCTGTTTCTAGATCCATTAATACCCAAGTCCCAGGTAAAATCACCTGCTTTTACCAGCTTTGCATTAATCATTAATTCCAAACCTTGGTTCCTGATTTCACCTGCATTGATTAAGCGAGTATTAAAACCGGTGGCTGCAGAAATCTCTACAGGAAGGATTTGGTTGGTGGTTGATTGGGTATAATAGGTAAAATCAATACCTAGCCTGTTGTCGAAAAACCTTAAATCCATTCCCAGCTCAAAAGATGTAGTCAGCTCATTTTTTAAATCTTCTAAGGGAACATTGCTTCGGATAGCGGCAAGGCGTAGACCGTCAAAAGTTTGGGTACTTAAAGAATAGCCTGCTTTGGTCAAATATGGATCGGCATCATTACCAGCTTCCGCATAAGAGGCCCTAAACTTGCCAAATGTTAAGATAGGAGAATCCATTTCCAAGAAGTCCGTAAAAGCAAAACTGGTACTAAATGAAGGATAAAAGAAAGATTGATTTTCTATACCTAAAGTGGAAGACCAATCATTTCTACCTGTTATGTCAAGAAATAGATAATTTCTAAATGCCAGTTGACTTTGAAAATAGACTGAATTCATTTGTTTTTGAATACTATAATTGCGTGGAAAAACTAGGGAGGCATTGTTGATATGGTACAAATCTGGAATATCCAAGTTTTGCCCACTCACTTGTACCACTTCTTGATCTCTGTTCAAATGATTAGCTCCAATAGAAAGCGTTCCGTGAAAATTACTGTTTAAATCTCCCGTGGCAGTCAACAGTACATCACTGTTTTCTTCCTTCACACGCCACATAGTATTTCTAACCTGGCCATTAATATTGGCTCCACCGGGAGTTCCCTGGGGAACCATTGCAAACCTGTTGTCGGTATAAAAATCTGTACCTGTTCTACCTTGGATGCTCAACCAATCTGTAAAATCATATTTTACCCTGGCCATGCCTATGATCCGGTCTCTGGTGTCATTGTTCTTGAACTTTTCAGTAATCCAATAGGGATTATAAGGTGATCCTGGCTTAAAACTTGACATAAGCCCATTAGCTCTGGTATGGTCCTTGAGCCAATCAAGATCAATACTTCTTGGCATCACTTCCAGACTTGCCTGTAAACTACTGAAACTAATACCATTCTGAATTCGGTTGTTGCCTTCTTGCCTGGTATAATTAATCTTTGCATCTACAAGAAGCTTTTCAGAAACCTGGTGAGAACCTCTCAGTGTAATGGTTTGCCGATCTAGGGTGTTGTTAGGTACAATGCTCCTGTTATTCATGTTTGAAAAGGACAGCCTCAAGGTACTGGTTTCATTTCCTCCAAATATTGAAACCGTATTGGTGCTGGTAGTTCCTGTTCTATAAAATTTCTCAATATTATCGGTTGGCTGGGCAGTGTAGGCTTTTACTCCCCAGTCTCTGGCGTAATCATATATAATAGGCCTTCCATCCATGGCCCCACCCCATTGATCCAATAACCAACCGGGCCATACTAAGGTTTCTTTCCCATCGATGACTTCTGTACCAAATGCGCTGTAATCATCATCGTATCCACCTCCCCAAGTGTTTTGAAATGTAGGGTTCACACTTGGTGTCTCAAAAGTATAATTGGAATTTATTTCTACTCCTATACCTTGTCCTTTTTTACCTGATTTGGTAGTGATTAAAATAACGCCATTGGCTCCACGGGCGCCATACATAGATGCAGCACTTGGCCCTTTTAATACCGAAATATTTTCTATATCATCGGGGTTGATATTGCCTATTCCATCTCCATAATCATAACCAGAGAAGCTGGATGCAGGATCCAGTGTTTGGTTATCAATGGGAATACCATCAACTACATATAAAGGTTGGTTGTTTCCTGTTAATGAGCTATTTCCGCGGATAACTACGTAGGATGATCCCCCTGGTCCACCAGATGTAGGGTTGACATGAACTCCGGCCACTTTTCCTTTGAGGGAATTCACCACGTTGGATTCTCTTGCTTCTGTTAAGCCTTCGGTATTTACCTCTTGGACAGAATAGCCCAAGGCCTTTTTCTCTCTCTTAATTCCAAAAGCAGTTACCACCACTTCTGAAAGTTCACTAACGTCAGGGGCTAATTGGATATCGATTTCAGACCTATTTCCCACCCTAATGGTTTGTGGGATGTATCCAATACTAGAAACCACTAGTGTAGATTCAGGCCCTTGAACAGAAAGGCTGTATCGACCGTTTACATCTGTCACTGTTCCTTGACTTGAATCTTGACCTCCCTGCAGCAAGAGAGTAGCACCAATAATTGCCTGCCCATCTTCCGAGGACGTTACCGTTCCTCGAACAATTGTTCCTTGAGCCATTGCTCCCTCTAAAAAGATGAGCAAAATTATCATAAGGGAAACCATGCCCTTAAAGCGTAAATAATTTCTCATAAATAATGTGTTTAAATAATTAATAATCGAAACAAAATATTATGTGGTTTTTATGTATAAATAATTACTTTAAATATAATAAATACAATTAAATAATTAATGTATACTAATTAGTTTTTGTTTAACGATTTTTTGATAATTAAAAAGTGATATAAGAGATGTTTCACATTTATAGCTAACTTTGGTATAGAATTCTATCTATTTTTTAATGACTGTATTGGCCAAGGTCCCTCAATTATTTGATTCTTATTTTGATCATTTCTAAGGGGACTTGGGGTAAGCGTTTTAGTAAAGGAAAATCGTAATCCTATAAGAATTATAGAAAAAAGAAAAGTTAAGAAGGAGGATGTCAATTCTAGGCGTACTTGGAAAATCTATCGTAGACCTTATATAAGCGAATACTTTGGCCTAAAAGATAAAATCCATTAGTTTCGTTTCTTTAAGCTGCATGAAATGAAAAAAATATTGTTGTTGACCTATTTATTGGGGGTTCTTTCCTGTTCAGAAGAAGAATTACCTTCTCAGCCGGTTGTATACGACGGTGATCTTGAAATTAGGTCAATCTCT
>NZ_CAXBOC010000174.1:0-9743 GCF_963976465.1 uncultured Cyclobacterium sp.
CTCTGAATGTAAGGTTACGGCAAAACCTCCTCCACTGAGAATTTGGTGGGCTGCAGCTAGAAAATCCATATCCTGTTTCAATGCTAAATCCAAAACCCTCTGTTTCAAGGGTTCATTTAAATGTTTGGCAGCTTCAAAAAGACATCTTGCCAACTCTAAATTACTGGTGGGCCAGACATAATCAGCCCGTCTCAGAGCCGGAAGGTACCCGGTGGCAGTTTGGTGACTGTTTTCTTCCATTCTCCGAACCAAAACCTCTATGGCTTCCAGCAGTTCTTCCCTTCTTGGTCGATTTAAATTCTCTTTACGCCCCAGGGCTATTGCCCATCTTTCTATCATTTGGCCGGCATACCTGGGAAAGTCAGAACCTTTTTCCGGGCCATGAGCGGAATAGGTAGCATGCCTGCTAAAATCACCTGTGCTTTTGTTTTGGATTTGATGGTCCCACTCCCCAATCGCAAAGCGCCAACTGGCTTCAGGACTCAATTGGTAGCTTTTATCCCAAAAAGGCCAAACATTGGCCTCATGGTAATCTTTGGCCACAAACCCACACTTTTCTGTTTTAAAATCCCAAAACAAATGCTCCCCCCAAGCCATTAGACCTGTTGTTTCACTTTGGCAGTGGTCGAAGAAATAGCCTATGGCCCGGTCTGCCTCAGTAGCATATTTGGGATCTCCGGTAATGGTTGTGAGTTCATAAAGGATTTCATACAAGCCAATTTCCCATAGGGGATTGGAGCCTCCAAGCGACCTGTCTGTTTCTCTAATCCCATCTATGCTTCCAAAAACATCAACATTAGCTATTTCCATGGACTTTCTGTCCAAAGCTGAAGCAAATAACGGAGAGCTTATCTCTCCGTAACGATCTCTTCCAAAGGAAATCATTTCATCTGCATAAGCTTTTACTCTTAATAGGTAATTCTCCTCCTTAGATGCATTGCCATTTACCTGTCCCATCCCTTCAGTAAAGCTATTGCAAATAAAAACCAGTAAAAGGCTTAAGTATTTAATGGATTTAGGGTTAGTCATTTTTTTATTAGTAAAGGTTAAAGGAAGGATAAGCCATTACAATTATTTTTTTTATGAATCACTCCATTTCGTACAGATACAGTACCGAAGGTTTGGGCCAGGGTTTTGGATAGGCCCTGTCTCGGTTTGGAGGTAGGGTTTCCCATTTTAAACGGTAGGTTCTGCCATTTTCCGGCGTTCCCAGGTCTTTGGCACTTCTTATTTCCAAGCCCTCAAAGTCCCCTTCAAGCTCCAGATCAGCACCAAAGCTATCGGGTTTCAATACCTCACCAATGGTATTTAAATCCTTGTCGAGTAGCAATACTCCTTCACCATATTTTATGTGCTGGTAACCCAATTCATAGTTCCCGTCTTCCCTACGATTAAAGTCTCCCAACCGCACCTCAGAGGGAATACTGCCACGACCGGAAAACTCCCAGCGGTAATCCCAATCGGTTACTTGTTTGGCTTTCCAGGCATCCTCTTCGATCCTGCTGACGTAAAACTGCAGGTTACCTTCATCATCGTATTTATGAAAGGCCATCAAAGGTTTATTGTTTTCATCCAGGCATAACTTTGCTGCCAAATTGATGATCCCTCCTTTGGGCGGTACCGGGTCCACAATCACTGATTGCTGATCAATGGTAACAGGTACGGTTAGTTTATTGCCAAATGCATCGTACCAATTTTTCATATCAGGGCTTTTGATATAGGAAAGGTCATGATTGGTTTCACAATCAGGTGTATCCCTCCATACCCAATACATATGGTACCAATTGTCCTCTCTTAAAGAAGGTTGAGAGGCATAGGCATTCATCTCTCCCTGTCCATCTGTCAGGGGACTGTCTAGCAAACGTGTCCATTCCTTAGAAGCTACATCGTAAATATTGTAAATCTCATTACCATTGCCACTTCCACCATCACGGTAATGAAACAATAGATGCCCTTCCCTGTCTTTCATAAAGTGAGGGTAAGTACATCGCTTTTCGTTTTCGCCTACCATTTCCATTTCTTGCTTCAGGCTACTGATATCATTGGGCTTTCTACCTCTGAAATAAGTGATAGGATGCACATGCATGTTGCCGGCCAGGTGTAAATACCCTTCTGAATCAATGCCTATGGTAACCGAATTGTGGCTGTCCCAGCCAAGTAGGGTACTGGTCCCCTGCCCTTCTTCCCTATCGAATACAGGCAATTGGTACAGTTCAAATTGATCCTCATCAAGATTTCTCTGCCCTACTGTCATGTGCCTGTCTTTGTTGTAATAGGCAATGTATTGACGGTTTTTGTGGGTTAGCATGGAAAAGCCTACCCTATGACCTGCCCAGACACTGTCAACAGGGATTATCTTTTTGACCGCAAGCTTTTGATCCCGCTCATCTATGACGATGGGCTCATCTTTTGATTCTTGCGATTCCTGACTTTTTTGATTGCATGAAACCAAAGCCAAAAACATAAACCACACAAGGCTTAAATTGACACGCATTATCCGATTCATCATTTGTTTATTATCTTAAATTTAAGCAGTATCTAGTTTAGGTTTGTTTAAAGGATACTGGAAATGTTACGTTTTAATCTCCTAAAATTACACTACTTCCGGCAAATTCACCTTCCGGAAGTTGTACCGTCACTTTACTGATCCAATGTTCAGCATCCCATTCTACCTGTTGCTTATTCCCTTTTAGATTCAGTTTACTGTTTAATTGAAAGTGCATTTTGTCTAATTTCCGACTGGGATCGGAGACGGCCATTTTCACTATATTTTGATCATCTAAGTGAAGCAAAACCAATCCCGGACCATCCATGGTTAATTCTAATCCATCTCCCAGATCAAGTTTACCTGCTTTGTAAAAATTAGCCTGCACCTGTAACAACTGTTTGTGCCGCACAGCCTGCAGAGCAGGAGTATTGGACAAAATTTCAATTTGGTCATTAAATTGATAGGCCTTGGTTTCTTCCAAGCCGGCATTAGGTAATATCAGGTAAGCATAACTTGCCTGTCTGACATTATTTCCATGGTTTACCCAAAGACTGAACACATCTTTGGTTACATCCTCTTGGGGTGCCCTTGTTTGCTGGTTAATTGTAGTCCAATTTCCGGTGACCTCTCCGAAAGACAGTTCTACCTCCTGAGGTGCTAACATAAAATAGCCTACTCGATCATGGTAAATCCAGTCCAAGTCTTTAAACTCATGCTTTCCTCGCTCTAAAATTTTCGTTTCCTGACCTACTTTTGCATAAACTTCTCCTTGGAGCAGCAAATGATTTAAGGTAGTAAAAACCGCTTGTTTACCTTTAGCGTTTATTCCTGCTCCCAAACAAACGTATTCCTTGTCAAAGAAGAACCAACTCTTCTTGGCTTTTAAGGGATCATGGGGGCTGATAAAATCAAAAGCTACACTTCCATATAAATCATCTGTAACCGCTCCCACAAAATCTGTATAGCCGGGTTTTTGAATTTGATCCGGATCCGGAAGCCTTTCCTTTTGCAGAATGGTTGTCCCGGGAATTTTCTGAAAATCCATTACAGGAAAAATATCAAAATATTCTTTTCCTGTGATAGAAAGGTGATTGGTGCCATCTCCTCTATGATGGTTTTTCAATCCTTCACTATTATAGGGAACCTCCATATTGTCATTTCTGGTGGAAAACATTCTTACAGAAGTAAAATAGTCCGGCCGCTGAAAAGTGAAGAATTCCGTCTGCCAAAAGTACTTGGCATAGGACAGGGTCACCTTATAAATACCTTCTTCTCGAATCTTTACAATTTCTTCCAAATCAACTTTTCGGTAATCAGTGGCCTGAAGTAATTTTCTTGGCGTTTTGGCATCCAGACCATGAAGAGCGCCCGGTCGGGCAATGCTCCTGTTTTTTGCACCGGCCTCTAAATATTTTCCGAAAGCCAGGTTTTTACTGATTCCATCTAAATAATAGTCAACCAAAATGGCTACTTTATCGGAAGAAAATGCGTACCGGGTGTCTGCAGTATATACAAGCCATTCTACAAAAGCATCTGCATAACCTAAACCATAGGAACTTGTATTGTTTACCCGATCTACCCGATGATGAAAACTAAAGTCTCTCTGAAGGCCTCGGCTACCGGTAGAGAACTTAATTTCTCCTTCAATGACTTTTAAAACAGCTTCGAATTTTTCTTTCTCCCCTAAAAACAGAAGGTTTTTTGCCAAAATACCGGCAATTTTTATTCGATCCCCACTGGGTCTTGCTCCTGAAGCATTGAGATGTGCCCTGCCAATAATGGGTTGGGCGGCTTTTACCAGTTCTTCCGGTAATTCATCTCCTAACAATAACATAACGGCCACCAGATTATTAGGTGTTCCTATTTGATTGTGCCACCAATTGTCGCAGAAGTAATCATTTTCTACCCAATGAGCCAAGGCATCGGTAACTGCCTGTTTTACTTTTGGACTTCCTTTATACTTGGAATTTGGCTGTCTATAGGCTTTTGCTAAAGTCACCATATTTCCTGTGTGGAAATAATGTTCAAAGCCTGTTCTCGATACATCTTGGTAATTGATACCGGGCCAGGTTCCGTCAGGATTTTGAGAAATAAGCAACTCCTCTATCGCCTCCGCATTCACCTCGGACGTCAGGTACTCAGCCACTACCCTCTCCTTCACCAGATCAAAATCTGTATTTACAGGAATGGCGAGCGCATAGTCTGTCAGTAAGAAAAAGAGGATGGCCCCTAAAAAAAGATTACTGCCAAAGGAGGATAATCTTCCTTTGGCAGTTGAGTTATATGTTATCACAATGCTTTTAATCTAACCTTGATTTTCTCCGTATTATTTTCAATCAAATAAGCGGGAATCCTAATTTCCAGTCTTTTTAACCCTTCAATTTGCCTGTCGAGCTCAAGTGGGGCCGGGTCGAGTGAGATAACGGATACCATGATTTCGGGATGAGAAAGGTTCTCCAACTTAATCTTTTTCCCGGCCTGGCTTAGGATGGCACCACCACCCACTATGCTGACATCCGCTTGGGTCATCATTTGCCAGGTGATCATTTTGGTGTGCACATTGGTTTCAATCTGATCTTCGATGAGCAAAGATTGATTATCAGGTTTGATGAATGTTCTGGTGGCCTTTCTCAATTTGTTACCAAAAACCGGTGTCAAATCAAAAGAAGCTTCAGGCTGGTCTCCATCTTTTACATCGAGCATTTTGGCAAAACCATCATTTACATGGAGTTCACCATTGACGGTCAATGTGCTGTGTCCATAATTATTTTTTGTCAACAATGTCCACCTTTCACATTCCTGACAAGAATTCCAAAGGTCAAAACCTGTTTGCTCCAAGGCATTATAGCCCTGGTTACCAGGATCAATGCTCCATCGAACACCATTCAGTTCCCAGATAAATGAGCCCGCATCCAAATTACCATGTGAAACGGTACCTTTGCCGCCTTTTCCTCCAAAGTAGTAGCCTTCTCCATCACGCATGATTACAATGGGGTTTTTACCATCTCCTTTGTAAACAAGTGGTAATTCCGCTTCATCAGTTTTTTCAAATTGTGCCAACCACACCAATCCGGCGCCTGCAATCCTGTGAAGCTTTCCAAAATCAGCCACCGGTTGACTGAATTTATCATCTTCTATATACAAGGAATTCCCACTCTGGGTAGCAAACCAAGCTAAAATTATATCGCCAGCATTACTGTGACGATCTCCACAATCCGCATAATTGTAATAGTTGCCGGATGGGGCAACTGTCAATTTTCTGAAATCGGCACTTTCTTTAAAGGCCGGGTAATCACCTATACCGAAGTCAGTTTTAAAAGCTGTTTTTAGCATGGCAGAGGTAAGTACTGTAAAAGCAGTACCATATCCCCAATAAGTGGAACCTTCAGGATAGGCCCCATCAGGTCCGTATTGCATCAAGCCATTAGGGATGCCATCCAATGAGCGGTGAATGGTTTTGGCTGCCAATTCTATATCCTGATCTGCAATGACAATAGCGGCAGCAATCATACCTGCGTTACACACTTGGTTCCAGTTGTTAGTGCCGTACATTCGACCTTTGTTTCCATTCCAACTAGGAGCAATTCCTTTTTCGATTAAGGCCTCTTTTGCTAGCTTTACTGTAGCATCCGGTAAGTCATCTCCTACCCAGTCTACTGCCAGAGCAACAGCCGTCGCCATCTCGGCCACATCAAGAAAATGAGAAGGATTCCAGTCTGAAAAATTGCTTACAGCGATGACTTCCTCATTTATCTTATCAAGGTATTTCTTGTCATTTTCGATGATATAAGCAATTCCTAAAACATTGACACGGTGCAGCATGTCTCTTGAGGTACCCAATAGCCTACGCCCAATGACATTTCTTGTAAGCACAGGTTCAGTAATTACTTTATCTGCATTTGCCTTCAAGGCCTGATAATAGTTGCCCACTAATGGGTCACTCTTGATCTTGCGCTTTAGGTTTCTTTCAAGTGCCGGTGTCAGGGCCAATTTAGGGCCTGATTTTTTTAGGTGTCGCTTTAGGTAGTTTACAGTTATCGGGTTCTCCAATTTTACCGTATCCATCGCGGCATCCTCGGGAACCGCAGCCATAAGCGGACTCCAAAGAAGGGCTGTAATCATCAGCAATTGAAGGGCAAGTTTTTCTATTCTCATTTTATTTAAAATTATCATTAAGTTTATCTATTTCTATTGGTTATGAATATTCACCACAAGGGATCCTCGCACTTAGTGCAATACCTTGCTAGGAGGTGAATTTCAAAGGAAGCCTTAGGCGGGGTACATCTAGCCTAGGATTGATAAGGCCGGCCTGAAAAGAAGCTTTAAAAAGCTTAATGGGTTAGGGCGATTTTTGAAAAAAAACAAATTGCCATGCTTGGTACAATCTCTTCATCATATTTGGGGATAAATTGGGTTTACAATGAAACTCGAAATATGCAATAAAGCTCCTATAACCTGCTGAAATTGCTTCAATATCAATCAATTGTCGCTTTTATCCATTTCACCATAGCCATGCTATAATAAAATCTCCAAACAGCCTGATATAATTGAAATTACAATCCTCATGGAGAAAGTGTAGGAAATTCTATTCCATAATCCGAGTTAAAGGATCAATTTAAAATATCCTTATTAATTTTCCTTTCCGTTTATAAAAAAGACAAAAAAAAACTGCTATAATCTGATGGAATCAAATCATAGCAGTTTTTTATATAAAATAATATCAATTAATTATAACCTGGATTTTGCTGCAATTGAGGATTTTGAGCTAAATCATCCAGTGGCAATGGCCATAGGTAATGTTTGGCTTCATCAAATACAGGGTCTGCCCAGTCAGTGCCTTTGTATACATCAATATAGGTATTTCCACTTTCAGGATCTACGCTTGTCTGAACAGTAGCTTCCGCAAATCTTGCCTGGTTTTCTGGGCTCCATCTGATACCCATATCAGGAATTTCAAGTTTCTTACCTTGTTTCCAACGCTTAAGGTCTTTGTACCTAAAACCTTCTAAGAATAACTCTACTCTTCTTTCTCTTCTGATTTCTACGATCAAAGAAGAAACTCCATCATTGGCATACCTTGGGTCCATTGGAGGATTTAAAGTAAGGTGTGGCATTGCAACCCTATCTCTCAATAAGTTAATACTCATATCCAAATCACCTTGAGTTATTTCTCCCAATTCAGCTTTTGCTTCAGCATAATTCAACAATACTTCAGCGTACCTTAAGATAATACCAGGAGATTCAGCAGTATTATAAGCCTTACCAATCATATCATCCGCATTGTAATGCTTGATGATATGGTATCCTGTAGTGGTAGTATAACCACCCGGCATACCCACAATTCTAGGATAGTCACGACCATCTGCCCTGTGGTACTTGTATTTTTCGGTATCATCAGGGTGAAGAATGGTTTGACGAAGTCTTGGATCTCTGTTTTCAAATACTGCTTCAAAGGTTTCATCTCCCATGTATTTTGAAGAAAGCGTAATAGGCAATCCATCAGTATCAAGGAAGTCTTCTACAAAACTTTTGGTAGCACCACCGGTGTAGCTAAAGTAACTTTGCACGTGGTTGGTATAGATCCCCAGTTGGTATCTTCTGTAAACCATCACCTCAGGGTTTCCGCTGATATCAATTTTACGCATAAAGGAATTGAAGTCATTTTCCGGATCGCCAGTATTGTAAATAGCATAAGGGCTATTTTCAATAACTTCCTGAGCTGCCTCAGCGGCTTCTCTCAACCACATATCAGCATCTGCGCCTCCATGGTATTTTCTCCATGTTCCTTCATAAAGACAAAGTCTTGACTTGATAGCTAGTGCAGCCCATTTATTTAGTCTTCCTGGTTCGTTGCCATCTCCCCAGTCTTCAGGAATATGCTCTGTAGCAAAGTTAAGGTCTTCCAGTACATTGTTCATTGCTTCTTCTCGAGGTGTTCTTGCCGCAAATAGCTCATCAGAATCAATATTCAATTCTCTGTCCACCCATGGAACATCACCAAATTTTTGAACTTTTTCAGCATAGAACCAGCCTCTAAGCAGTCTTGCCTCACCTACGTATTTATTTCTGGTTGCTTCAGGAATATCAGCGGTGCCGTAATTCTCAAGACCTACGTTAATTGCTCTTACAAAGTTCCAGCCTTTGTATCCGAAACGCTGAGGACCATTTGGCACCAGTTGTCTACCTGCCCTTACCTGCTGAAAGAAAGCATGCCTGTCATGTCGGGGAGCTAGGTTATCAGAAAACCCATCCAAAAACCAGTAACTTCCCCAGTGGCTGTTAAACCCATCAAAATGCGCATGCATAATCGGCACGTTATCGTCATTTAATGCCAAATGGTATAGGCTATTGTTATATACCATCAGGTCATTCTCTGTATTCCAGAAAGTCTCATTACTCACCTCATCGAGAGGATAACGCTCTAGAAAATCGTCATTACATGCTGCAAACACTATGGTTAACAGACATGCAAGTGTATATATATTGTATTTTTTCATTCTTCTTCGATTTTATATTTAGAAGGTAATTCTTGCACCCAAAGTATACACCCTTTGCATTGGGTATTCGATAGCTCCGGAGTAAATGGATTCTGGATCCAAAGGCTTACGAATAGGAGAATATTCCCAAAGATTCATACCTGCGAAATAAATATTGGCATTTTGGAAACCAACGGTCTCCATCCAATTTTGAGGAAGGTTGTATCCTAGGTTCATATTTTTCAGACGGATATAGCCTGCATTTTGCAAGAACCTGCTTTGTGTCTGAATATTCTTCTTATCATTGGTAGAAATATGAGGGTGTGGGAAATAGGCGTCCCTGTTGTCCTCAGACCAAGAATCTGTAATAAAATATTTCTCTACGTGTCCAGCATTGAATGGGAAAAACCAAGTCCAGTTTCCAGAGGTAGGCCAGTGGTCTCTTTTCCAGATTCCCTGGAAGAAGAGGTTAAGGGTAAAGTTTCTCCACTGGAAATTATTGTTCAAACCAAAACTAAGTCTTGGCGTGGTATTTCCAATAATCTTTCTATCTCCCGGATCACTTAATGTACCATTGCCCGGGGAAATAACACCATCACCGTTCAAATCAGCATACTGAATGTCTCCCGGTCTCCAGTTGGCACCTAGCCTTGACTGATCAGGGGCGTTGTCTACTGCTTCTTGGGTTTGGAAAATTCCAACCGTCTCATAACCCCAAATCTCACCTAATTTTTGTCCAACATAATATTGGTTGATAACACCTTCCGGGTTTTCGAATT
>NZ_CAXBOC010000175.1:0-9724 GCF_963976465.1 uncultured Cyclobacterium sp.
CAAACCCAAAATAACTATTTTGGGCAAAAAATTGAACCTCTCATTTTTTATTTAGAACGCTATTGATTTTTGAAAATTAAAGGTAATTTGGTGGGTTCAGTGGTAAATTCAACCTTCCAAATAGTTTCTAAGAATTAATAATTTCAAACAGATGCAAGATAAAATACAACCTGAAATAACCCCGGAAATAAAAACTATGGCGAAGGTCCTTTGGGATTATCATCAGGTAAACCATGGCTTAAATAAAGCCGATGCCATTTTTGTTTTAGGTAGTCATGACATTAGAGTGGCGGAGCGCGGAGCACAATTATGGCTGGGAGGCATGGCTGACTATTTAATACTTTCAGGTGGCTTAGGGAATTTTACGCTTGGCGTTTGGGAGGAGACCGAGGCAGATAAATTTGCTAAAATCGCATTGAATATGGGGGTGGCCGAATCCAAAATTATCGTAGAGAACAAGTCTACCAATACTGGAGAAAACATCCAGTTTACTCAAAAAATCCTTAAAGAAAAAGGACTTGACTTTCATCGATTTATCGTCGTCCAAAAACCCTATATGGAAAGAAGGTCCTATGCCACCTTTAAAAAGAATTGGCCGGAAAAATCTGTTGCAGTTACAAGCCCTAATATCAGTTTTGATAACTATCCCAATGAAGAAATTTCAATGGCCATTGTGATCCAGTCTATGGTGGGAGATTTGCAAAGGATTAAGGAATATCCAAAGCTTGGTTTTCAAATAGAACAAGCGATTCCACAGGAAGTTTGGCGGGCATTCGAACAATTGGTTAAGCTGGGATTCGACCAGCACCTCATCAAAGAATAGTATCCGTGACTAAAATTTTATTATCCTTTCACTATTCTGCATCTAAGGCTCTTTTGTAGGTCTCCAGCGCCCTTTCTCTTGCTTGCTTGTGAGCTACAATCGGGTCTGGATATGCTGATGTACCATATTCCGGAATCCATTTTTTAACGTATTTTTTATCCTTGTCAAACTTTTTCATTTGAGATTCCGGATTGAAAATCCGAAAGTAGGGTTGAGCGTCTGTACCTGTGCCAGCGGCCCATTGCCAACCACCATTGTTGGAAGCCAATTCATAATCTAGAAGTTTGCTTGCAAAATAGGCTTCTCCCCAACGCC
Organism: uncultured Cyclobacterium sp.; assembly: GCF_963976465.1. Lineage (NCBI taxonomy): Bacteria > Pseudomonadati > Bacteroidota > Cytophagia > Cytophagales > Cyclobacteriaceae > Cyclobacterium > uncultured Cyclobacterium sp. Next base: position 1,139 of record NZ_CAXBOC010000175.1, read on the forward strand.
AATCTATCAATAGGTGCTTGGTTAGAAAGCTGGCCGTAAGCATTCTTACTCTGTTGTGCATGTATCCGGTGGCATTGAGTTCACGCATGCCGGCATCTACCATGGGATAGCCTGTTTTTCCTTCACACCATTTTTTGAATAATTCCTCATCGTTATCCCACCGAACCTTGTCGTATTTTTCCTTAAAAGACGTATCAACTACTGCAGGATTATGGTAGAGGATCATCATGTAAAATTCCCGCCAAATTAATTCGTTGAGGTAAGTGTCATTTAACTCTAGAGCTTCGTTTACTAAACGTCGGATACTAATCGTCCCAAAGCGCAGGTGAATTCCCAGCCTACTTGTACCTTGAATTGCAGGAAAATCCCGATTTTTATCATAAGTACGAATCAATTTTTTATCAATCTCTAGGGGAGGAATACTAATTTTGCTTTTCTCAAAGCCTAGCTCTTTTAGGCTGGGCAGTGGAAGTGGTTGGGTTTTGTAAAAGGATTTTTTTCTTCCATCCAAATCCACAGGTGTTAAGTTGTTTTGCTTTAATTTTTGTAGCCAGCTTTTGCTGTAGGGAGTAAAAACCTTGTAATAACTGCCTGAATTGTTGGTAATCTCATCTTTTTCAAAGATCACCTGATCCTTAAAATCATAAAATGGAATGTCTTTTTTTGCTAAAAATTGCTCAACCTTCTCATCTCTATCTCGGGCGTAAGGCTCGTAATCCCGATTGGTGTATACATTTTGGATGGTGTAAACTTTTGTCAATGCTTCAAAAATGGCAAGGGGTTTCCCTTTCTTTACCAGCATTGAGCTGTCATAATCTTTTAGGTTGTTGTAAAGTTTACTAACCTGTTCATGGATGAATTGCACCCGAGCATCATTCTTGTTTTCAAGTTTGTCAAGGATATTTTCATCAAAAATAAAAAGAGGCAAAACGTTTTTTTCGTTTTCATAAGCCGTATAGAGACCAATATTATCTAAAAGCCTAAGGTCTCTTCTAAACCAAAATAGTGTAACTTTATCCATAGTACATTAATCAAATCCTAGCCAAATTGTTTGGATTACTTAAGGGTTTTCCTTGTCGATAATATTGATTACTGAAGGCGCTTCCCTTGGGTCAGGCTTAAATAAATCAGGTGCCACTTCTTCAAGGTTGATGTCAAACTCTCCCCTAAGGTATTCGTCAGAATCATTGATGTATAAGTTTTTTTTATTTCTTTTAAAGTTTTGAAAAAGTTCCTTTAAAGAGCTGAACAAGAGGTTTTGTGAAAGGGATACCCCATAAGTATTGGGGGCGCGGTTGTTTATATTTAAAGCTGTGAGGGTATTGAAATTGTTTCGGTTATAAATCCTTACGCGATACTGTCCATTTTCTGTCAGAAGGTATTCAGCCTGCCAGTCTCCTGCTATGGTATTAAGGTCAGCCTTACCTTGCAGGTCTGTAAATCCACCATCTCGGGTCACTCTTAATCGGCCATCAAAGAAGGTATAGGCTACCCTTAGTTGGAAGGATTCCAGAGCGGATTCATCCAAAGTGAGCAAGTCAAAATCGATTTCAAGATTTTCGTCCACTTGGGCAATAAGGTTATTTAGTTGGGATGAAATAAGTTGACTGAGATTAGAGAAACCTATTCCTGCACTATTGAATTGACCCTCAGGAGAAAACCTACGAAGCATAATCAATGAAAATACCTGCCTGTTTTTTTCTTGTTCATCATTGGCGATTCTGTTTTTGAAAGCAGAGATAGTGGTTTGCAATTCACTGTCTTCAGGGAATTCCGAAAAATCAAAGTCAAAGCCTATATCCGGAGACAATAGCTCTCCTTCAAGGTCCATGATGACTTTTACAGGAAAGCGCCTTTTTATCTGGCTGTTTTCCAAGGTGGAGCTGGTAGTAGTCGTTTGAAGTGAAGTTAGGGACACGCTCTCCTCGTAAACGGCAGAGATATCCATCACTCCGGCATAAGGATCTCCATACCAATTGATGATTCCTCCCGGCTCAATAACAAACTTTTTGTTGATCACATTGTACAAGCTAAAGTTATATAAAGCATCTACTATTTCATAATTGCCTGTCATGGTAAAGTTTCCTTGAGTATCTATGTCCATATTGAATATACCTCTGCCACGACCCTGAATATTTTCTCCTGTTTTTGGGTCAATTTGAATCTCAATATAGGCATCCGGAGTTATGTCCAAGTTCAGATTCATCCGGAGGTTGTTAATGCTTAGCTTTTCAACAGTTTCTTCAAACTCCAAGTGGTTGGAGGTATCTCTCAGGTTAATGATGTTTATAAAATCTTCTTGGGCTTGCCCATTGGATTCCCCAATAGGAATATATATTTTAGTGTTGGCATTTGAACTGGCATTGGCTGTAAGGTCCAGATTATTAGCTGCTCCGAATACATTGATGTCGCCGGTAGCAAAAGCTGTCCCAAAGAATAAGTCATTGTCTGAAGAACTGGTGTTCATTACCTGAAAGTTGTTTATTTGAGCGGTAAGATCCAGTATAAAGTTATCGAAATTGTCATGAACAATTCCTCCTCTCAGACCGGCAACATTGTTATTGACATCACGCAACTCCAAGCCTCTGAAACTAATGTCGTTGGGTTCAAAAATAATATTTCCATCTACAAGGTAAGTGGTGTTGAGGTAGTTGAACCTAAAAGTGGCTCCTTCAAGTTCTCCAAGCCCTGCAACAATTGGTCGAGTAATGCTTCCTCCTACAGTAAGGTTGCCATTGAGCTTTCCGTCGATATTGGTGAGGTAGTCTGCGACAAATGGTTCAATGACAGATAAGCGGGCATCGGTGAATTGGGCATTCAATGCCATTTTCCTTTCTTCATTACCCATGTCTCCCGAGAGCTCAATGATTTTTTGTCCTTCGCGAATATTTTGAATGTTAAGGTTAATGGCATCATCGTCGTAATAGGCACTGGCTTCAATTTCTCCTACCAGAAATTTATTGATGTAAATGTCTCTAATCGATAAGTTGCCCTTCATGCCTTTTTTGTTCCAGCCTTCTTCAAGGTGGACCAGGCCGTTGGCGATGCCTTCATATTCTCTGAGTCCAAAAGAATTTAGAAAATCAAGGTTCAATTCATTAATGCCAATCTCCATTTTATCTTCTGGCTTATGATTGATTTTGCCATTTGCGGCTATGTATTCATTTCCATGAAATATTTTAAGTTTGTCAAATTGAGTTTCACCTGCCTTAAGACTTATGCTGTTGCCTTTCTCAAACTGCCAATAATCATTAAGTAATTTTATTTCTGATGGAGAGAATTTAATTAGGGTGCTGTCAGGAGAAAGGTTGACTTCTGCTTCTATATCAAAATAACTTTCAGTGAGAAGTTGATCCAAATAGAATGTCATGTCCAACTTGGACTGGTTCCATATGGTTTCTGCAGATAGATTTTGAAAATTAAAGCCTGAATTGAGTTGAATTTCTTTTGACAATACATAAAAAGAGGCCAATACTTCGTTACTGTTTTTGTATTTGGCAGTATTTAAATCAATGTTATTATCGATAAAATAATTATTACCATAGTAAATGGTGTCAATACCACTAAAAAAGTTAAACACCGTATTTTGATCTGTCTGATAAAAGGCCCCTTCCACCAGCGTATTGTTGGAAATAAAGAGCATAGGGTCGATCAAATTTAAAATTGGGTTTGCATCCCTAAGATCAAGAGAGATATCAATTTGATATGGGGTTTCAGTAGGCGAGGTTATGTTATTATCCTCGGAATAATTATTGGTTAATATGGCCTGATAATCTTCCCATAATTGTTTTAAGTCTTCTCCCAATTGTTTGACCTTGAAATTGCCACTGATCCCTGCCACCAGCAGATCCGAGTTAAGGGAAATTACTCTGGAATTGTCTGTAAAAAGAGATTGGAAAAGGAAATAATCCAAAAATAAGTCGCGACCGTCATAGCTGACCAGCACATCTCTAAACCGAGCTACACCTTCAACGTCATCTAGGCTAACCCCTTTGGTGTCCAACTCAAAATTACCACTCAGAAAGATGGCTTGATTGATAATATTTATTTCATTTAAAAATGCTGTGTCCAAGTCCAGTACCAGGTTTGCCGAGTCTTTATCATTTCGAAGGTCTAGCATACCATCTACATCCATTACCAGATTTGGATCATTTACGGTCATTTTTCCGGCAAACAGGTCTTTTGCAAATGTAGCTTTTGTGCTAATATTTTGAAAATCATACTGGTTGATACCTAATTTGCTAAAATTAGCATCCATTTCAATTATGGCTGTAGCTACACTAAAACCTGAGCCCTTGATTTGCCCTTTAAAACTTGTTTTTTGAAAGTTTTCAGGATCTTCCATTAATACGCCTAAATCCAAATTTGTGGCCTCTAATTGCCCTTCATAAGTAGGTGTTTTGTTTTGTTGTAAGTAGTTAAGTGTTCCATCAAGCCTCCCAATTTCGGTCCGAAAATTACCTTGTGCCATAAAATTATCAAGTTGGCCCTCAAAATCAGAATTGAAACGAATGATACCGAATTTATTTAACTCCCTTCTGGCTTGAGGTGTGGCATATGGGGAGAGGTCGTCAGGGCTAACAGTGGAGTTGATTAGAGAAAGTTCAAAATAAGTTTTGGAGACCGTTGGTAAGCCCTCAATATTGAATTTTCCAAACAATGCACTCTTGTCTCCAAATCTCAGGAGTAACTCGTCTGAATAAATGGAATCAACCCTTCCATTTACTTCTCCACTTAGCGAAAGCCTGTCGTCTATGGAGGGTATATTATCAGAAAAATAACCAAGATCTCTAATGTCTAGGATGGCCTCATCTAATGCTGCTGAAATTTCTATCTTATGGTTAAAATCACGCAAATCTGTAGGAGAGTCATACTCGAATTTAAGGTAGTTTTTTATTTCAGTTTGGTTAGACTTGAGATAGAGGTCTTTGAATTCCATCCCAGTATTGGAGTAGGTGAAATTGGTTTGTAGCTGTTGGAAAATCATACCTGAATTGGTCTCAACACCTTTCATGTGCTTAAGGTCAAATGCCACGGTATCCCTTCTGATATAAAAGTCTGTTGCAGAGGCTACCAGGTCCCTGAACTGAAGGTCGCTGTAATCAAATTTAACATCAAAGGGAGGGAGGGTGTAATCTACAATATCCAGAGAAGTTTCCATTAGCGAAATATAGCCAATGGTAAATGTGGATGCCTTGAGGTTGTTTTTTTCCTTTTTTGGCAAGAAAATAGCCCGAAGGCGGGAAAGAAATACGGAAATATTTAATCCTTGCCCATCTGCATGGGTTAGGATTCTTACATTCCCATTTTTTAGATTTATTTCATCAAATCCCGGTTGTTCTGTATCCATCAAACCTTTAATAGAAAAGTCGATATAAACTTCCTCAAGATCCATCATCAAACTGTCTTGCAAGTCCATAATGGATACTTCCTGCAAACTGATGGCATCCCACCATCTGATGTTTACCCGGCCGATTTCTGTTTCATAGCCTGTTTCTTTGCTGATATAATTGGTAAAGAAACCGGCAAGATAAGTCTGCAATACAGGAATCTGTAACAATAAAGTAATGGTAAGTAGGAATATAAGCATATAGCTCATGATCCTAAACGTCCTTCTAAGGGCGTTCAGCAAAATTTCCTTAACTTTCGATTTATTTTCCAACAGGCACGAAATGAGTAGTAATATATTAGCAATAGAATCCTCTTGTGATGAAACGTCAGCATCAGTGATTTCTGATGGCAAAATACTTAATAATATTGTCGCCACGCAATCTGTACATGAGAAATATGGTGGCGTTGTACCGGAATTGGCCTCTAGAGCACATCAGCAGCATCTTATACCGGTGGTGGCTGAAGCATTAAAATCTGCCGGAATTGCTAAAACTGAATTAGATGCCATTGCTTTTACCCGCGGTCCCGGTTTGATGGGAGCATTATTGGTAGGTGTTTCTTTTGCCAAGTCTTTTGCCTATGCATTGGATAAGCCGATTATTGAAGTGAACCATATGGAAGCCCATGTGTTGGCCCATTTTATTGATGCACCAAAACCCTCCTTCCCCTTTATCTGTTTAACTGTTAGTGGAGGGCACAGCCAACTGGTGTTGGTTAAGACTGCATTAACCATGGAGGTATTGGGAGAAACCAAGGATGATGCAGTGGGAGAAGCTTTTGATAAAATTGCTAAAATTTTAGGGTTACCCTATCCCGGCGGTCCACATCTGGATAAATTGGCGGCCAAAGGTGATCCATTGGCTTATCCTTTTCCGGTATCAGAGATGAAAGGGCTTTCTTTTTCCTTTAGTGGCATAAAAACTGCTGTGCTTTATTTCTTAAAGGAAAACATTAAAAAGGATCCGGACTTTATTGCGAATAATTTGGAGGATATCTGTGCTTCTGTACAGTATACATTGATAAAAATGTTGATGCAGAAACTGGTTAAGGCTACCAAAAAGCAAGGGATAAAAGAAGTGGCCATTGCAGGAGGAGTTTCAGCCAATTCGGGACTAAGGTATACAATTGCTGAGGCCGCAAAAAAATACCGTTGGAATGTCTACCTTCCCAAATTGGAATATTGTACAGACAATGCGGCCATGGCTGCGCATTTTAAGTACCAGGCCGGTATGTTTACAGATTTGAACGTCAGTCCATTGGCAAAATTGAAAATTGGAAATCATGGCTAAAAAGAATAAATTCGAGAAAATAATAAATATCAAAAACAGGAAGGCAAGCTTTGAGTTTGAATTTATAGATAAATACAAAGCAGGGCTTGTGCTAAAAGGGACTGAAATTAAGTCAATTCGAGAGGGTAAGGTCTCTCTTACGGAGGCCTATTGTTATTTCCGAAACAATGAATTGTTTATTAAGCAAATGCACATAGCTCCGTACACGCTGGCAGCTCATTTTAATCATGACCCGGTCAGGGAACGAAAGCTATTGCTACAAAAACAAGAGTTGAAAAAACTGCAAAACAAACTTGCAGAAAAAGGACTTACCATAGTGCCGGTTAGGGTATTTATTAATGACAAAGGGCTGGCAAAGATAGAGGTGGCCCTAGGTAAGGGTAAAAAAGTGCATGACAAAAGACATTCACTAAAAGAAAAAGATGCAAAACGAGACCTTCAAAGAATGGCATTCTAATTCTACTTTCGGTATCTGTAGGCTTTCGCTCCTCAGTGTTTATACGAAACCTGTGAGCGATGCCGGATTAAGTACCCAAATACTTTTTGGTGAGTTGTATGAAGTTGTTCAGGTGGGTGAAGACGGACAATGGTTAAAAATAGAGGGTTTAGAATCCATTGGCTCAGGTTGGATTCTGACCTCCCAACACCATCCCCTTACAAAAGAAGCTTTCGAATTTTTTGCAAAATCTCCCCGACAAATTGTCTCCGAAGGGATAGGAGAAATCAAGCTGAAAGACAATACCATGTTTTTATTACCCGGCAGTCAGCTACATGCCGGACAGAATGAGATCTTTGAATGGGAAGATTCTATAAAGTTTAAGGGAAAAAGTAGGCCTTATGAAAGGAAAGCCAATAGGATGGAAGTTAAAAGGATAGCTTTGGGTTTTTTACATGTGCCTTACCTTTCTGGAGGCAGAAGTTTTTTTGGATTAAATGCTCCCTCCTGGTTAAATTTGCTTTTTAAAATCGGCGGCATTGTTTTCCCAAATGAATTGAACGCTCAGGACAATGTAGAAAAAAAGGAGCGTATTTCTGAAATAGATATTGGAGATGTTATAATTTTTGGCACACAGCGAGGCATTCCATTTCAAGCGGGTCTATATATTGGAGAAGGTGCATTACTTTGGGTCAAAGAAAAAGTAAGGTTCGGGACTTTTGATCCAAAAAAATGGAACACAATCAATAATCGCCCTAAAGACAGTATTCAATTGCTAACCGTAAAAAAACTAGTAGATTGATGAAGGAGATATCAGAAAAAAAAGTGCTTGTCCTGAACTTAGATCATTCACCGGTAGGGGTAGTCAATGTACATAAAGGCTTTGTGTTAACTTACCTCGATAAAGCCACTTTGCTGGTAAAGTACGATTACCTTCAAATAAGGACGGTAGACCATATTTTTGATTACCCTGCAGTTATTCGGCTCAATCACTATAAAAACATCCCATACAAAGGTGTTTTGCTGAACAGAAATAATCTTTTTAAGCGGGATAAATATACCTGTCAGTATTGTGGGTCTGGGAAAGACTTGACTTTGGACCATGTGGTGCCGAAGAGCAAGGGAGGTAAAACTTCTTGGAAAAACCTTATTACCGCCTGCCATCGCTGCAACACTGTTAAAGGCAACAAGACACCTGAAGAAGCTGGGATGCCACTAGCAACCTTCCCTTTCAAACCAAATTTATCTTATTATCTTGCTGAATATGCGGAGCGGCATGCGGCAGAGTGGATTCCTTTTTTAGCCATAAAAGAGGTTTGATAAAGCGCGAAGGGAGTAAGTCTTGAATTGATATTTTGTTGGTATACAGTTTCTAATCCTAAAATAATTCGTAAATTTGCAATCCATTCGGGTGAATGGGCCTTCTTTTGCGAGGGAATCATTAATAAAAACCTCAGCCAGATGACCTTA
>NZ_CAXBOC010000176.1:0-9662 GCF_963976465.1 uncultured Cyclobacterium sp.
GGTGGTGTGAGAGGGTGGAGATACGAATTATTTCGTATCTTACTCTACTCGATTGGCCACCATTAAAAAATGAAAGTATCGTTAATAATCATAATTCTTGGGCTTCTGACAAGTTGTAATTCGAATACAACCGAAATGGACAATGAAGAATTAAATATTCTAAATCAAAAGTTCATTGAATTGATTGGTATTGAGGGTTCTTATGAACCTCTCCCTGTTCCGCCAATGCCACTTTGGGAAGAATCTACTCGAGAAGACAGTTTACGATATGAAAAAGAAAGCGCTGAATTTGAAAATCTTTTAAACAATAGAAAACTTGGCACTTCCGTGCTTAAAATTTACCTGTATGACTCTCTGACGACTTATAAAAGCAACGACTTTTTAGACGGGATTTTAAGCCCTAATAATTTTGAGGCCAATTTTCCTGTTGACACAACTTGGATTAAGCTAATAAGAAAACTAAACGGAATTGAAGATCCCAAAGGGTTTGACATTAATCAAATCACGGAGACAGGTAACTACACAATAGTAACCAAGGCGGAATTTAATGATACTACTGACAATAAAAGAAGGATTGGTATGATGACCATGTCTCGTGTTGCATTTAGCCCTGCCAAACAAAGAGGTGTGTTCTACTATACTTTTACATGTGGAAGTTTATGTGGTTGGGGAAGTCTTGTGTTTATCGAACGAAAAGGTGCAGAATGGAAAATTGTCGGACAAAGAAATATGTGGGTATCATAAAAAATGAAAACGGTGGCCAACAAGGCATATATTATTTTGGGGGCTAAGTGATTAAAAGAAAGTTCTCGACTTTAAATAAACACCGCCAAATCGCTGATTTGGCTTTTGGATATGTAAAATTAAAAATAAAATACAGCTTTTGGCTAAGGGGTAATTTGGAAGGAAGTCGCCTATGAATTCCCAACTTAACATATGCTGAACATTGGCAGCAAGCTAAAAAACAAACTTTATTACCAATTTGGTAACTTTTTATTAAATTTGCGACAAACAAGTAATATGTGAGAGTAATAGCGAAACGAACATTACGAGATTTTTGGGAAAACCACGCTGACTGCGAGGAACAATTAAAGTCTTGGTATAGAGAAACCGAAAAATCAGAATGGAAAAATATTAATGAATTAAAAAATGAATATCCAAGTGCAAGTATTTTAAAAGAAAACAGAATTGTTTACAACATTAAAGGAAATAACTACCGACTAATTGTAAAGTTCAACTTTGAATATCAAATATGCTGGATAAGATTCATCGGAACTCACGCAGAATACGATAAAATAGACGCAAATAACATTTGATTATGAAAATAGCACCAATTAGAAACGAAAAAGACTATCAAAACGCTCTGAATAGACTTGAAGAGGTTTTTGAAGCAAAAAAAGGAACTGATGAAGGAGATGAATTGGAAATTCTTTCAATTTTAATTGACAGATATGAAAATGAGAACTTTCCAATTGGAATGCCTGATCCAATTGAGGCAATCAAATTCCGAATGGAACAGTTGGGATTGAAACAAAAGGATTTAGCAGAAGTTGTTGGATTTAAAAGTCGAGTTAGTGAGATTTTAAGTAAAAAGCGTAAACTGACTTTAGGAATGATTAGAAAACTGAATTCAACACTTCATATTCCGACTGAAGTTTTGGTTCAAGATTATTAATAAAAAACGTTGCCTAATAGCTAAGCATGCTGACAGCTGGCCCTTCGACTCCGCTCAGGGACCACAGGTTCAGGGACAGTGTTCAGGGATCAGTTCATGGTGTTGGGAATTAGAGTTTCCATGAGGAATGGTTTTCCCTGTTTTATTTTTCAATGGTTGGAGGATGAAAAAGTTTGGTAGTTATAGGTTTATCCTTTATGTAGTTTTTTTTTTTAGGAGGCTAAAGTCACTTTTACGATGTTTTAAGCGTGATTATTAGGTGGTTTTTGCCCTTTGGACATACCTGTCCCATTAAGCTAGCTGGGGCTTTTTATTTTGCTTTCTGATTTTATTAAACCAGTTGGCTGGTGGCCCCCGCTAGGAATGAGGCTATATTGACTTTTGAGGTGATTGGTTTTTTCCGGAAGTAGGCAATTCTAGCGTTTACAAACTTATTTTGGGTGATTTTTTATACCAATCCATAAGAAAACCAGTATTTTAGATTTTTATTGTGCTTGGAGAAAAAGGGAACCGGCAAGTCCAATGGGCTGACATTCTAAAATTAAATTATCCCAATTGAATGGAAAAACTGATTGAAAATATTCAGCTTTACACCTCGCTGAATAAGGATGAGATTGACCTGCTTCGGGAGGCTGTAGATAAGAAAACCTTCCGGAAGAATGAGATGATTTTTACAGAAGGTAAAATTGCCAACGATATATTCTTTGTGACCAAAGGATGTGTAAGGCTTTTTTATAATGTGGATGGGAACGACAAAACCGCTTTTTTCTACACCGAGGGGCAATTTATTTGTGCCGGAGAGAGCTATACTTTCAATATACCGGCCATAGAGAATTATCAAGCCATAGAGAATACCGAAATATTTGTGTTTGGGAAATCAAAAATTAACCGCCTATTAGAACTAGCGCCCAAGTTTGAGGTTATTGCTAGAATTGCCACAGAGAATGAGCTGATCACCTGTCAGAGAGTAATTGCTTCCTTTGTGACCAAATCAGCAGAAGAACGGTATGTTGACTTGTTGAATACCCAAGGAGAATTATTTCAGCGCGTTCCACAGCAATACATTGCCTCTTTTCTAGGCGTTTCACCGGAAACTTTAAGCAGAATCAAAACCCGTGTATTCAATAAGCGAATTTCTTGACGATCGTCAAGAGCCATGAGGCAGAAGACGGCTTTCTTTGTAAATAAAAAAAGATGAACGCAAAGAAAGTATTAGTGGCTGGATCCACCGGATATTTGGGCCAATTTCTAGTAAAGGAGCTAAAGAAGAGAGGCTACTGGGTTAGGGTATTGATCAGAAAAGAGACACAAAAAAGTCTATTTAAAGAAGTGGATGACTTTTTTGTAGGTCAGGTCACCGATCCCGATTCAATTAAAGGAATAACAAAAGGTATCGATTGGGTTTTTTCTAGCATTGGCATCACCCGGCAAAAAGAGGGGATGCGGTATATGGATGTTGACTACCAAGGCAATTCAAACCTTTTGAAGGAAGCGATAAAGGAAAAGGTAGAGGCCTTTCAGTACATTTCAGCCATTAATGGAGACAAGTTAAGACAGCTTAAAATTTTTGAAGCCAAAGAGCGTTTTGTGGATGAATTGAAAAAATCCGGTTTGCAATATTGCATCCTTCGGCCCAATGGATTTTTCTCCGATATGAAAGATTTTTTAAGCATGGCCAAAGCTGGGAGGGTTTATTTATTTGGTGATGGACTTAAACGCTTAAACCCCATACATGGTGAGGATTTGGCCAAAGTCTGTGTGGATCAAATGAAGTTAGGGACTAAGGAGGCAACCGTAGGTGGACCGGATATTTTAAGCCAAAATGACCTGGCAGCTTTGGCATTGAAAGCTTGGCAAAAGCCAATTAAAATTACCCATCTCCCGGACTGGACCAGGCGGTTTACGATTTGGCTTTTAAGAACATTCACTTCATCCAAAACCTATGAACCTGTTGAATTTTTTATGACAGCCATGGCTTTCGATAATATTGCCGATTCTTATGGAAACCATAAGCTTGAGGACTTTTATACATTAGAAGTGGAAAAAATAAAAAAGAATAAACAATAAAACACTAAATATAAAAGTAGAAGCTGTTTGAATGAGTCTATTTAATTACCCACCGACTCTTTATCGAATTTGATGCCCTCTCAATTCCAAAAGTGCGGAACGTTTATAAACCGAAGGAAAGCTTTGGTTTAGGTAATCTGGTATTCGATCAACTTCTCGCCGGTAGACAAAATTATCAATTCAAACAGCTTCTTGTTGTTTATTTAAAAGGCCCTGTAGCTGCCATCTAAATATTGATTGGCTTCGTCTTCTTCAAAACGCGCCAAGGCACTGTCCCAATGCAAGGTTTTATTTGGAAATCTTCCTGCAATTACGCCCAATAGTATCGTTTCCGTTAATCTGGAAGCGTAGGAGAAAGGAGCAGAACACTCGTCTTTTCCTAGACATGCATCCACAAATTGGTGGTAGTGACGTTTGCCTTCCACTTCATAGTCCCTAAACACTTCACCAATTTTTCCGGACTTTTTGAGTTCAGTAAGGTCTAGTTCCTGGTATTTGCCTTTCACTATATGTTTGGGCAATTGCATAAAGTGAGGTAGCAAAAGGTTGCCTTCCTCACCAATAAACATGGCCCCTTGGTCCGGCAGCTCTTCATTGTTGGGTAGCTTAAGTTTTTTGCTTTTTTTAGGTGCGTTTACACCATCATACCATACCCATTTGAATTTATCAGTGGTGTATTTCGTCCCGGGAAATTGATAGGTTACAGTGTTTTCTTCCGGGAAGCCAAATCCTGTGGGTTTTCTGCACTTGTTTTTGATGGTTTTTGGTACATCCAGTTCCAAGGCATTGTAAGGCGTATCAAAAATATGAACGCCCATATCACCTAAGGTTCCACAGCCAAAGTCCAGGACTTTACGCCAATTTCCGGGATGATACAGCCCTTCTTTATAGGGCCTATCTGCCGCAGTTCCTAACCAAAGGTTCCAGTCTAGGTTTTCAGGAACCGGATCAGATCCTTGGGGCTTGGGATCATCAGTCCCCCAGTTTTTGGGTGACCAGGCCCTTACTTCCTTCACCTTGCCAATTATGCCTGATTGTATAAGCAATGTAGCCAATTTGTAATCATAGAAAGAGTGCACTTGAATACCCATTTGAGTTACCAAGTTCTTTTCTGCTGCCTTCTTATTCATGGCTCTCGCTTCAGAGACATGGTGGGTAAGGGGTTTTTGACAATAAACAGGTTTGTCATAATCCATGGCCATCATAGAGGCAGGAGCATGTGTATGATCCGGAGTGGAGACTACAACAGCATCGATACCGTCTGCCATTTCTTTCATCATTACCCTGTAATCCGAATAAAGTTTGGCCTTAGGGAATTCCTTTTTTAGGGGTTCAAGCATCTTTGAATCAACGTCACAAAGGGCCACCACGTCTACTTTTTCGTGGGAAGAAATTGCCTTAAGATCGGCTTTTCCCATACCACCTAAACCAACGTGTGCGGTTCTTAATCGACCATTTTCGCTTGATGCCCAGGCCCAAGAAGGAAGCATGGATGCAATGGCCACAGTAGCCCCACCTTTCAATAGGTCTCTTCTATTTATTAATTTTTGATTCATAATTTTTTGATTTTAATATTTCTAAACCATATCGGACTTGCGTGATCTTGAAGGCCGATATATCCTTTTTTGGCTTTCGCGTAATCAGGTGCACCGCTCCATTTGCCGGAGTTTTTCCTTGTTTCCCAATCTTCAGACCCGGGAACAAATGAAACCACAACTTTACCGTTCAGCCAATATTCTACTTTTTCTGGGGTATAAACTATTTTGGAGCTGTTCCACTCACCTACAGGATTTAAATCTACTTTAGATTGATCGGCAGGATACATTGCATAATCAGAGGCAGTTTTTTGCCAATCTTGCAATTGGTCCAAATTTTCGGTTTCACCCATTTTTTTATTGTAAGCAGTCAGATCATGTATGGAAGCATAATTTTCATCATCAATAAGTTGGTATTCAGGAGCCAATCCTGAAGGTCCAGAACTTTCTTTTACCTCAGGAATGTGATAGAATATGCCACTGTTGCCACCTTTAGGTAATTTCCATTCCAAGTACAATTCAAAGTTTTCAAACTCTTCCGCACCGTAAATAATGTCTTTACCTCCAGTATAATCTTGTTCTAAACCCATTTCGGTGTCGTAGGTTAGTTCTCCGTCTTTTATTACCCAGCCTGGAGGGAGTTCATCGCCATTATAGGCTCTCCAGCCCTCAGTTGTCGTTCCGTCAAAAAGAATGATCCAGTCGTCTTTTTCTTGGGCTTCAGTACTATTTTCCGTCTTGGTATTGCTGCTGCAAGCATTGAGTGCTACCAAAGCAAGTAAGGAATAAATGATTTGTTTCATATTATAGATTTAAATTTTCAGCTATAAATATAATTCGAATTGTCTGCTTCAGCAAAATTTGATTTTCTGTACCAGTGATTTTTGCCTCAATCTTGCTCACTCGTAGAATTTAGGTGAATATTTTAAGCCCAGATTCTCGGTTTAAATTAATTTCATTTAAAGTAAGTCATTTAGAATTACAATGGGTTGAACAGCCAATTGGCGGGTGTTATCCATATGCAATTTGGTGTAAATAATTTGTTAGGGTATTTTATTTTGGGCAAAAAATTCTTAAATTAAGCTAAGTTTTCTCAAGAGATGATGGAAGGTACCGGCTATACCATAGTTGTCAATATAATGATAGGCTTGGCGCTTGCCTATTTCATTATTGAAATCATGCTTATTCTCAATGATGTTGAGGACGATACTTCCAATGTGCTCTTGCTGGAATGGTCCAAGGGTAAGTCTTTTTTTATTCCTTTTGCCCTGGGAGCAATTGCCGGACACCTTTTTCTGGGCACCACCAATGCTGCTTTTAAAATGGCTAACGGAATATTTCCCGTCTTGATCCTGTTTGGCTTGACAATTATTATGGTTATCATAGGTTTCAAAGTTCCCTTTGAAAAAACCAAATCCTTTCTTACGGCTATTTTAATAGCAGGCCTTTTATACGGTCACTTTTTTTGGTCCATGAACTATATAGTCAGCCCATGAGCAAGCTAAAAAAGTTTTTAAAAAAGCACCTGTCAGAAATCCGTACCATTAAAATCGTGGTGGCGGTATTGCTAGGCTTGATGGTAGTCATTGATATCGTGTTGGTGATGCTGGAAGGGAAAGATTTTCCGACTTTTAGCCTAGTGGTCAAACAACTCAGGCATCGCTTGATATGGTTTACCTTTCTGTATGGAGGCTTGGTAGCTAAGATTTTTTACAACAGGAAGGTCGGTGAAAAGGAAAAAGAAGTTACCGGCTTATTGGCCTTCTTTTCCATGGTATTTTTACTTTTCGTCATTGGGAGGCATTTAGAAACAGCACCAAGTTTGTTCTTGCAAGTTTTATTGTTGCTTAGTGGAGGGGTGCTTGCTTATAGGGCTTGGCCGCAATACCAATAATTTTTATTAACGAGACCAATAGTGGTTTTAACCATTGATAAATTCCGTTATTTTTATTGAACCCTATTGAGACCAAAGTAGAAATGTTGCTAATTATTGGCATTTTTCTTTCAAAATATGGGCTCAGCCATGGCCTGTTGCGCGATTGCAGGGTATTTCTTTTTGGCATAGGTGCGAGTCTATGTCTTATCTAAAATTGAATAGCACCAAATGAGAGTAATAATTATAGGAGGTACAGGTCATATTGGGACCTATTTGGTTCCTAAACTCGTGGAGGCAGGCCACAGTGTAGTTTGTGTAAGTAGGCAACAAAGTAATCCATACAACCAACACCCGGCATGGAAATCAGTGGAACATGTAGCCATTGATCGGGAAAAGGCTGAAGAAGCCGGCACCTTTTGTACGCAAATAGTAGCACTAAAAGGGGAAATCGTAATTGATTTAATTTGCTTTACAGAAGAAAGTGCACGGAAATTGGCTGAAGCCTTGAACGGAAAAATCAAGCATTTTCTCCATTGTGGTAGCATGTGGGTACACGGGCACAGTGAGCAAGTACCAACCACCGAAGAGCAAACACGCAAACCATTTGGTGAATATGGTATAGATAAAGCCAAAATTGAAGCCTATCTCCATGCTTTTCATCAGGAAAATGGATTTCCGGTTACCATTTTACATCCCGGTCATATTGTGGGGCCGGGTTGGCTACCTGTAAACCCTGCAGGTAATTTTAATCCCGAAGTATTTGTTCGTCTGGCCAAAGGAGAAGAGGTGCAATTACCTAATTTTGGTATGGAAACGGTGCACCATGTACATGCAGCTGATGTCGCACAAGCTTTCATTAAGTCTATTGAAAATAGAGATTATGGCATTGGAGAAAGTTTTCATGTGGTCTCCGAACAAGCCCTGACCTTGCGAGGATTTGCTGAAGCCATGGCTGCAAAGTTTGGAAAAGAGGCCAATTTACAATTTCTCCCCTGGGAAAGTTGGGAAAAGACCGTGAGCAATACCGATAAGGAGTTTACCTGGGATCACATTGCCCACAGCCCCTGTGGAAGCATTTCGAAAGCAAAGGATTTATTGGGGTATCAACCTCGATACAGTTCCCTTGAAGCTGTTTACGAGGCTGTAAGCTACTATTTTGAGCAAAAAGGAATTGTTACCAAATCTTGACCTTTATTAAGGTAAAATCTATATTCTAAGTTTTATCAGAAATCTTCGGTTTACACGGGAATACACCTCCTTAATTGGCTGAATAAATATAAATTAAAGAAAAGCTTGCTTTAATCAAAACGATCGGTTAGTTTTGTATTGTAGTTCAGACAATGGCAAGGAAAAAAGAATATAGGGAAGAAGAGGTTATCGATAAAGCAATGCGTTTGTTTTGGCGCAATGGCTATGAAAGAACTTCTATGCAAATGCTTGAAAAAGAAATGGGCATCAATAAATTCTCTATTTATTCGAGTTTTGGTAGCAAACGTGGCGTTTTTCTTGAAAGCCTCAATTGTTACCAATCAAAAGTAGCTGCCATGTTTGAAAAATTCAAGAAAGCCAGCAATGGGGTAGAAGACATTAAACAGTTTTTTTATGATTCCGTAGCCATATGTGCTGTGGAAGGAAATGAGAAAGGTTGTTTATTGACAAATACCTACAATGAATTTTCTGAAAGTGATGATCCTGAAATTAAAACCCAGGTAAAGTCTTTCATGGACAATTTGAAATTGCTTTTCTTGGAAAAACTTAGGATAGGCTCGAAAAAAGAGGATAGCCTTCTTTTGAAACAAGCCAATTTTCTGGTCATTGCCAAACATGGTTTGGCTGCTGCGAGTAGAGTCAATAGTCGGGAAGAGATCGAAGACTATATTGAAATGACCTTCAGCAGCATTTGACCTTTTTTTTACACTAAATCTAAACAATCGTTTAGAAATAATTTAAAATGAATAATATGACAACTTTAAAAATTCACAACATCGAAACCGCTCCGGAAGGTAGCAAAGAACTATTGGAACAATCGAACAAGGCAAATGGAATGATTCCCGGTTTGCATGGCGTATTGGCAGGAGCTCCGGGATTACTTGAGGCTTACCAGACGATCCATAAATTGTTTACTAACTCTTCATTTGATAAAGAAGAATTAACTGTCGTTTGGCAAACAATCAATGTGGAACATGCTTGTCATTATTGTGTGCCTGCCCATACAGGTATTGCCAAAATGATGAAGGTAGATGATGACATTACAGATGCTTTGCGCAATGAGACTCCTTTGGAAAATCCCAAATTGGAGGCCTTGCGGAACATGACCTTAACGATCGTTCGTAACCGAGGACATGTAAACTCAGAAGATTTGCAAGCCTTTTATGCAGCCGGATATGGTGAAAGACAAGTGTTGGAGATTATTTTGGGCTTGTCACAAAAAGTAATCAGTAACTATACCAATCATATTGCCAATACACCTGTAGATGCGCCTTTTCAAGCTTTTTCTTGGAAAAAATAA
>NZ_CAXBOC010000177.1:0-9630 GCF_963976465.1 uncultured Cyclobacterium sp.
TTTCGTGGATTCCTTGGTTTCCAACATCTCCATTACCGTAGTCAAAATTCCAGTGCCAATTGTAATGCACTAGGTTTTCAGTAAATGGCGTTTTGGGGGCTGGACCTGTCCATAAATCATAATCCAATCCTTCTGGTACCGGAGAAAATCCTTTGTCACCGATGCTTGGTCTCCATCTAAAAACGAGACCTCTGGCCATGTAAACATTGCCAATATAGCCATCACGGATTAGCTGAATGGCTTCCTGAACCGCAGGAGAACTTCGAAGTTGCACGCCGTGTTGTACGATACGGTCGTATTTTTGCGCTGCTTCTACCATTTTTCTACCTTCCCAAATATTGTGAGACCCGGGTTTTTCTACATATACATCTTTACCTGCTTGGCAAGCCCAGATAGTAGTGAGTGCATGCCAGTGATTAGGTGAAGCAATACTGATGACATCAATTTCTTTGTCATCCATTACCTTACGCAAATCCTGTTCAAGAACTACATCTGCATTGTATTTTTCTTTAAAGCTTTTTTGACGTTCTTTAAGAATATTCATGTCGGGATCACAAAATGTTTTGATTTTAACATTTTTTTGTGACATAAAGCCTTGGATGTGGCTTTTTCCTCGACCATTTAAACCTAAAACTGCTGCATTGATTCTATCATTGGCTCCAAATACACTGGATGGTACAATGGTAGGTGCAATAAGAGCAGCCGAACCGGCTACAGCTGATTTCTTAAGAAAGGATCTTCTTGATGATTCCTTATCCATATTAATTTTGGTTAATTATTGAAGTTATAACTATATCGACGCATTAAATTAATAAATTCCCCTGAGCTATCGGTAACATCAGAGGAATTAATTGATTAAAGGTTACTTTTATTCGCCAATGGCTCTCATTGGGTCCTCATTTGGAACTCCTGCAGGTTGAACCACATGAACCAATGGTTCAATATTGTCTTCTGCACCATTGTAACCGGTAGTTTGGTTCAAGGTTGCATCCACATTACCTACAAGGTATGGTTGATAAACTGGCCAGTACACATGCATAGGGTCCATAGTATATTTGGTGGTGTTATAAGTAGCCCACGGCACTTCGTCCCTGAAGAAAGTGTTTTTTTCCATCATTCTGTCATAGTAAAAACTATCCGCAGAAATGGATTTTTCTATATCTGAACCTGAGATAGAATAGGTTTTGCCGTTGTAGGCCATTTTTCCACTTTTAGCAAAAATTACTGAAATACGAACCAACTCATCATGTCGGTATTCTTCTCCAAATAATTCCCTGTTTCTTTCATCTAATACTGCACCAATTCCGTCAGTCTGAACATCAGCTACTGTATACATGTCGATTGCATTGGCTCTTTGGCGGATGGTATTGATGTCTTCAGCTGCGCCGGCAAAGTCGTCTTGCCATAAGCGTGCTTCAGCCCTTACCAAATAAGCTTCGGCAATTCTCATGATATACATGTCCATTTTACCTCCATCTTGACGATCGGGTCTCGACTCCTGGTTCACAGAGTAGAATTTATACCTCGGATAACCAAACCAACACCTGATGGTATCCTGGCAAGTTAAGTTGCCATTGTCATCATACAGACGAAGGGGTTCAAGGTAATATTCGCTACCATCTTCTAATAGAGAAGGGTTGTCGTACAATACATCCTCCATTTCAAACCAGTTCAAGTCCTTGTGGCGGTAATCTTGTTCATCAATTTGTCCTTTAAAGTTCCAGATGTCATATTGAGAATAATTGGTAGGTCTGGCAAATCCTTGACCTCTACCCCATTTTTTCATCATACGACCTCTTTCATCACTGGTGGACTGCTGCACATCGGTGCCGGTTCTTGTAGTACCAGGCTCCCAAACCCCAAGGTTTGTACTTACAAAGTTAGGTCCCCATGCTCTGATTCTTGCAGATCTTCCTTGGGTACCCAAAACGAACGGTTCATTGACGACCAACCAGATTCCTTCAGGATTACTGGTTTTTTGTGCGCCTTTGTCCATATGCATGTAATTGACAGCATCTGCAGGAGCAAATCCGCTACGTCCCGGGAGTGGGTTCCCCGTATTTGGATTTACAGTATTGGCTACCTCTACCTCGGTAACATCAGATGGTATCATGTCATCAGTGAAAAGTTGTGATTCTCCGCCATTGATAACATCATCCATCAAGCTTTCAGCATCTGCAAAGCGCAAGTTTAGCATATAGTACTTGGCCAAAAGAATACGTACAGCATCTTTAGGCGCTTGTCCCGCTGGTAATTGGCTTTTAGGCTTAACATGCTGAACCGCATATTCCAAATCCACAATCATTTGATCCCAAATTCCTTGCATATTAAAGGCCTTAAAATCTCTTCTGGCTTCTGCTACGACATTCAAAGGAAAAGCCACATTGCCAAAGTCCATGGTCAATTGCATATAGAAGAAAGCCCTAAGAAAATACGCTGAGCCCAATAAATGATTTCTCTCAGGATCATTGGCCCCACCTTCCCACTCAGGAATGTCGATATAATCGATTACGGTATTCGCTTTCTTGATATGATCATAATTGTCTGCATAGAATGATCTTGCACGACCGGCATCATTGTTCCTACTGTTGGTAGGTGTAGCATATACACGTAAATCTACAAATGCATCCGGTTTATCTGTGGCAGATACCACTGAGGCATCACTCATATTGCTATTGAACATCAGTTCCCTTGTATCACCATTCCATTGTGAGAAGACCCCTCGATAAGCAGCATCCAAAGCTGTTTGCAAACCTGAGGCGTCCACAAATGTGTTTTCAGGACTAAGGAATGATAATGGTTTCTCATCCAAGAATTCTTCGTTACAGGAGAACGAAAATATCAAGAACACAGGAAGAATTATCCCTTTGAATATATTTATCTTTTTCATTTCTTTCTTTTTAAAATTTGTGTTTCTAAAACTGTAAGTGCGCATAGTCTTAGAACGTTACATCCAAACTAAATGAATAAGTTCTTGGCATTTCTCTGGCAGATTCAGGATCACCCAATTCTTTGATCCAAGGCGTGAAAACTGCTACGTTTTCTATATTAACTGCTAGTCTTACCCTATTTGCTTTTACTTTTTCCAAGATATTTTGAGGAAGGCTATAGCCCAATGAAATATTTTGAAGCCTTAGATAGGACTGACTGATCCACTTGTTACCCCCACCAAGGTTGATCGAATTGATTCTGGCAAAATCATTTTGTCCGTTTAATGGAGTCCAGTAAGGGATGTCGTACCAGTTGTGGTTTTTGATGTATTGCTGAGAATTGTTAAAGGGCTCAGAAGTACCACCCTTGTAGCCTAGTTTGGCAAGGAATATTACACCTAAGTCAAAGCCTTTGTATTCCATGTCATTCCTTAAGGTGATGTACCAAGGGTTGTTGGTTAAGCCAAGGAAAACCTTGTCATCAATGTCAATGTCACCATCACCGTCCTGATCAACAAACCTAAAATCTCCGGGGAAAAGACCATATTGAGCTGCCTCTGCCTCTTCTCCCAATTGGTATACACCATCTAATTCCCAATCCCAAATGATGTCTTTATTTTCACCAATAAACCATCCATTTTGCAAATCGTCGGGCTCTTTCATTACTGTATTTCCTTCGCTGTCAGTAGTCTCTGTAGGCGCATTTCCTAAAGTAGTGATTTTGTTCACGCGATAGGTAACGTTAAATGCAGAAGTCCATACAAAGTTAGCAGTGGATACATTAATGGAATTTAATCCCAAATCAAACCCTCTGTTCTGTAAATTACCCACATTTGTCTTAACCGAACCAAAGCCGGTCAATTCTGGTAACTTTTGATCCAGCAAAAGGTCTCGGGTTTCCGATTGATATACGTCCAAAGAACCACTTAACCTATCACTGAAGAGACCAAAATCCAAGCCTACGTTGAAGGAACCGGTTCGTTCCCAAGAAAGCATAGGGTTGGCAATTCTTGTAATCTCTGTATATGGAGTTGGTATGTACCCACCATCATAATTCAAAAACACGCCATTACTTAATCTTGCATAAGCATTGTAGTCTTCCAAACCACTACTGTTTCCATTTACACCATAACTTAATCTTAATTTCAAGTAGTTAAGTGTTCTGTTTTGCATAAAATCTTCATTACTTATTGTCCATGCTGCTGATAAGGAAGGGAAATTACCGTAGATGTTTTGCAAACCAAATCTAGAGTAGCCATCTCTTCTAATGGAAGCAGAGAAGTTGTATTTGTCACTGTAGGCATAATTTACCCTACCCATCAAACCGGTTCTGGAATTTACTTCGTCATAAGAAGACATGGTTGGGTTAAGACCAAGTTGCATGGCATGATAACCAAGGGCTGCAGTTGGGGAGAAATTATTTGTCATTGCTCTGGTTTCCCATCTTTGGTTTCTTTCTGCATTATATAGACCCGTAAAGTTGATCCTGTGTTCTCCAAAAGATTTGTCCCAATTTAAAGTAGTGTTAGATTGCCAGGAGAAGTAATCATTGTATCTTCTTTCGGCGGCGTCTACCGCTCTTTGAGGATTTCCTTTTTCATCCAAATCAAATCTTTTGTATACATCAAATCGAGGAGTATAATCCGTTCTTAATGTAAAGTTGCCGGGTAAATTAACCGAAGCATATAACGTAGGGTTAATCATAAATCTGGAATAACTTCTTGTATTCCAAGATGGTGTTTGGTAAGGGTTACTGATATTTGAACCAGCAGCCTGATCGTTTAGGTTTTCTCTTGTCCTAGGCATGCCATTCTTCCATGGTTGGTCATAAGGCGAAAATACCCTATAACTTCCACTGCCTATAGGTTCTTGACCTTCGTTTTGATAAGTAAAGGAAGCATTGGCACCAATGGTGAAAAATTCCGCTAGGTTCACATCCAAATTCAACCGGGATGTGATGGTTTCAAAAGATTCACCTATTTGTACAGACTCTCTGTTACTATATCCCAAAGAATAATAATAAGATACCCTTTCATTTCTTCCGGAAACACTTACATCATAATCTTGTCTTACACCAGTGTGGAATAAGAAGTCTTGCCAGTCATAAGTTGTTCCATTTTGGTAATTTTCAATTTCATTTTCCCAGAAACCAAAGTTATTTACCCTGGCAAGGTTGATGGCATTGGGATCAGTCTCTCCGGGGATACCATTGGCTGCCAACCAATCATCTTGGTATTGGGCATCAATGCTGTAATAATCCCTAAATCTGGTCCAAGGCTCTGTAATGGTATTGGTGATGGACTCATTCATATCCGTCAACCAATTCAATACATCATCTCCTCCTTTATGCGTTTGTTGTCTTCTTGCTCCGGTTACCAAACCGATTCTAGAGCTAAAGGAAATTTGTGGTTTGCCATATTCCCCTCTTTTGGTAGTGAAAATCACCACACCGTTGGTGGCTTGAGAACCATATACCGCGGCCGCACTTGCATCCTTCAAAACATCCACACTTTCTATGGTATTTGGGTTGATTTCTGCAAGGTCGCCTCTAAAGATTACTCCATCCAAAACGATAAGAGGACGGTTGGCATTGGCTTCATCAGTCGCATCCGCTTTTATAGAAGCATCTCCACGAACATTGAAACTAGGAACATTTTTGGCGCTTGTGGAATAACCCACACTCAAACCCGGTACAGTTGTTCTTAAAATTTCAGAAACAGAGGTAGGTTTGTATTTCATTACCTCTTCGGCTTGCACGTTGATCACAGCTCCGGTAAGGTCTTTCTTCTTTTGGGTACCATAACCAATTACTACCACTTCATCCAAAGCTTGGGTACTCATGGTAAGGGTTACATCTATGGTTGATTGATTGTTTACTTCTATGGTTTGACTTTCAAAACCAATAAATGAAACAACAATGGAGGAATTGTCCGGTACGGTGAGGGTGTATTTACCGTCTAGATCGGTTGCGGTGCCTATGGAAGTTCCCGGTACAGAAACAGTGGCACCCGGAATCGGCTGGCCATTGTTGTCTAATACGGTACCTGATATCGTAACATCGAAAAAGTCTGCTATTATCGTTTTGCCTACTTTGGAAGTAGATGCCGTCGCTAAAGCATTTTGATCGATATTTTTTAAGTTGTTGTCCAGACTTGTTTGCTGAGCCATTAAGCTCCCTGAAAACAAGCAGAACGATAAAGTCGCTAGTGATGATATCGGTTTCACCACTAGTCGATTAAGTAGTTTTCTTTTCATAATGGATTATTGTTAATTGTTTTAGATTCAAATGGGAATCCTTACTTATAATTGGGTTTTGGGTAGGTTGATTTATTTCATTGGCAAATATTTTGGTGATGAACGGTTAAATATTTCGTTTATTATGATTTTAAATGAATAAAACAAATTATATTCTGTATTTGTATATTTTATCATTAAAAAAGACAAGTTTAACATTCGATTAAGCTTGTTTATTGTGTTTTTCATTATCGCATATTAAAAATTTTTTTCTCTTAAAAAAAATATTAGTTAAAATTTATCTCAGTGCCTTTAAAACCGCCATTTTTTAGTATTGGATGGATGAAAATAGGTTATGCATGTTTTAATTTATTGTCATTTAATTAATATTCATTAAGAATGAAAGAAGGTATGCTACCGATATCACTTTTTTTAATTTTAATGGTTATTTTTAAAGGTTGTTAAAAAGTTAATTTGGAGTTTTTACTAGTTAAACCTTAAGTTTTAAGTTTGATTATTTAATAATGGGAAGTTCGTGATCGTGTTTTTTTGAAGAGCTATTCTTTTGGATTATAACTCCCTTGGATAAGGCTGTTTTGGCAGGTGGAACTTAGCCCTTCCATAGGGAAATAGTTTGGATGCATTTCGTATAGGACCGGATTTACCATCCTTTATGCAAAAAAAAATAATACCCCTCCAATTAATAAAAGGAGGGGTGTAATAGGTGGGTTTACCAAAACCTAACTCCTATGGTGGGATAGAAGGTGTTCAAATTGTTCGTTCCCACCAATCCAACTTGTATGGAAATAACCTGGCTGACTTGCCTTCTGTAGAAGGCTTTAACTGTTGTTTGGTCAAAAAGCTGGCTTTTCTCATCATTTAATAGATAGCCAATCCCTATCATGTTTTTATTATTGGATTTAGGGTTGAAAAGTTCCCAACTGAATTCGGCATTTAAAAACCAATTGTGATTGACCGATACTTTGTTTTCAATCTTTTCCGGGAAAAAAACGGAATTGGTAATCGAAGCTCCAATATCAAACCTTCTCCATGATATTTTACTCCTAAACCCAATTTCGGGGGTAAAATAGCCTCCCGTATAATCTAGCCCTACAGGAAAGGTTAACTCTAGTCGGTCTGCATAAGGGACATAATTTTTTTCAATGTTGAGAAGCACCCTGTCCAGACTGGTCTGAGGGAATGCTTCGGCTAACCTATAGGTAATGGTTTTAAATTCCGGAAAATCAGTTGCCTTTTTTAGAATGGGTTTGAATTTTAATGTCAAATCCTCCGGATTGTGCTCCTCGGAATTGAATAATAACAAGAGTTTACCTTGATTGGGCAATTCAAAAGCAAGCGAATCAGTAACCGGCCAATCTTCGTCCATCCAGTCTTGGGTGTTTTTAGGTTGCAAGTTTTCTACTTCCTGAGCGAGAATTTCAAATTGGATTGCGCATAGCAATGCCATTAAAGACAATTGGAGTAATCTTTTCATAACTTAAGAATTTAGAATATTAGTTTTTTGATTTATTGAATTTTACTTGTATTGTGGCCGTCGGGTAATTGACGTTTTCTACTTGTATTTTTTCTTTTCTACCAAAAGGAGAACTGACTGATTTGGGTTTTTCTGCTTCCCAAGTGATTTTTACTTCATGGTAAGTTTTTATATTGACTGCCATTGGTCGGTAAATGCCTGCTTCCTCTATGGTGTGTTCTTTTTTTATTTGGACTGGGCTTAATACCATTCGCTCTGCCTCTATGGGTGCTATTTTCTCACGTTTCAAAGGGGAAGAAATGGCCACCTTTGAAGGAGGGAGTTCATTCATTGTTATTTCTTCACTGGTCTTGGACGGTGGGTTTGAAGGTTTCCTTGTAGCCGAACCATCAGGAGCAGTGGACACTCTTTTTTCTGTAAGCAAAGGTTTTTTTTCATCCACCTGAGCGGGAAAGAAATAAGCAATACCGGAAAAAAGCATGAGCATGGCAATGGCCGCAGCCTCTATATAATACCAGATAACCGGCCTTTTCGGTTCCTCAAGCCTTTTTTCAATCTGTCCCCAGATCTCGGTATTAGGTTCCCTGATGGGAAGTTTTCTGCTATTTTCTTCCAGCTGTTTATCGAAGGTTTTCCTCTCTAAAATCTTATTCCAAAGCTCTGGGTTGGGGTTGTGTGTTTTCATGCCTTTAGGAGCTTAGTGATTCGACTTTTAAGTAATGATTTGGCATAATGCAACTGGGATTTTGAAGTGCTCACTGTAATATTAAGCAGTTTTGCTGCTTCCTTATGCGAATAGCCTTCCACTGTTGTGAGTAGAAAAACAGCCTTGGCACCTGAAGGAAGACTTTGTATGGCCTGATCCAGAATTTCTGCATCAAACCAGGAGTCGAATGCTTCGGTAGTATTCATGTCCTGATTTTCTACGGGCTCAAAATAGATTCTCTTTTTGCTACAGTGTATCGCTTTGCGTACGGTTATGGTCTTCATCCATGAGATTAAGGCTTCAGGGTTTTTTAGTTTTCGAATGTTTTGAAAAACTTCTACATATACCTCTTGTAAGATGTCATGAGCCTCTTCCTGATCACCGATTATTCTGTAGCAAGTTGAGTACAACATGCCTTTGGTCATTTCAAATAACTGAAACTGAGCATTTCGATCATTTTGGTTGATCTTTTTTATTAGTGTCGCATCTGGCTTAGGTATACTCATTTTTCGTCCGTATGTATAAAAGAGTCAGAAACCCGGTCAAAGGTTGGAAACGGAAGGTAAAATATTTTATAATATTATTCTGAGAAGAATCAAGTTAACATTTTTCCCCTGAGGGTTCATTAACATGCCCTCTTACGGAAATACTTGACTTTCGATAATAAGGAGTAGATGCAATCTACTCCTAGTGGTGTACAATTTATTGAACTGGACTGAGTGTAGTTTGCAACTACACTCATATATTCGGCACTATTTGAAATTGGAAAAGTAGATTCAATCAATTGTAGTTGTGGGCAAAAGAGAACTTGTTTTTCGTATCACTGTTCAACCCCATCCGGGGTTGGGGGAAAGGTAGGTAACAGCTTTTCCGTGAGTTGCCACTCACGGTTATTATTGTTCAGATCCTTCAGACCTGAGATTTGTGAGATAATTGATGCTAACACAATAGTTTTACAAACAAGTCCATTAAAACGAATCCAAAGAAGCCTAAAGGGCTTCAACAACAATAGCCATGGGTGCAAACCTATGAACGGAGAATGCTCGATCAAATTCTCAACCCCGGAGTGGGTTGAACAGGGTTCGTTTAATCATTTAAAGCAACAGATGGTCTTCCGGATGTTCTTTTCTATTGACAATAAGGAGTAGATGCATATATTTTTGGTTTGATTTTTGGCGAGAGCCCTAGAAGGGCGAAACCTTTGTAGCCACGGGTATCGCCCGTGGTTAATGCAACAGAATACCCTTGATTTTGGCGGTATTGTT
>NZ_CAXBOC010000178.1:0-9581 GCF_963976465.1 uncultured Cyclobacterium sp.
AATAGCTTTGATTTTGAATTTACTTCCGTAGAATTAACCAAAGCTCCATCTTCCTTTAGTGGTTCTTTGCCTTTAGATGTTACTAACAACATCAGCAATGTGGATCCCAGAAGGTTTTACATGAACAACCTGCCCGAAGGAGATTATGAGTTTACATCTAATACCAGTTGCAAAACTACACACCTTACCAAAGTCACGATTGAGGGTATTGAGGTAATAGAAAACCAAATTGACATCATTGAAAATTGTGGTGCATTCAATATTTTTTTAAACCATGATGACAATTCAACCAATGGACAATCTCCTTTATTCGGAATCCAGAAACTTGACCCATTATCCGGAAACTGGGTACATCCCGAATCAGGTATTACGTATAACCCTTCGGAACCATTGACCAATGAAAACGCAGTGATATTGGTCAATGGCGCTACCAATATAAATCAAAATTATTCTGGAACATTAAGGTTAGTAAAATCATTGAACATCTGGAAAATGGGGGAAGACATGATGCTCAACAGACCCCAAATCACCTATTGTTTAGAGACATTAAAAACCTTCGAAATCAAAGAGAAAAGTACCTTTAATAGTATCAATACATTTAAATGCAGTGGAGACAATTATGAGGTCTCTGTAAATGCAGATGGCTACCTTCCCATAACTTATAAAATTGTTGAAAAAGACGGCTTACCTTTTGTCCTTGACAATGGAGAAGACCCCTTATTTAAGGGGCTTGAGTCCGGTAGGTACAAGCTACAATTGGAAGATGCCTGTGGGAATTTAACTAATACTTCTGTACAAGTAAAAGGTGAAAATTTACCTATAATCATTCCGGAAAATCTCTGCGAAGGAGAAGATGGGGCACTTTTAGTTAAAAATTTGGATTTTCTTCAATTTGAATGGTACAAAGAAGGGGCACCTGAAAATATATTAAGTAATACTTCTCGTCTTGATTTCCCCTCCTTTAATTTGTCAACCAATTCCGGCACATACTATGTTAGAATCAGTGATAACAACCCGGAGTCTTGTGTAAATAAAACTCTTGAATTTACTATTGACGCTGCAAGTTTAAACCCTGAATCAGGAACAGGTCAGGAAGTGGATATCTGTAAAGGGGAAATAATAAACTTATTTGATTATCTGAACGGACCATATGACAATTATGGAAGCTGGGAAGAAATCACCAATAGTGGAAATTTAATTGAAAACGTTTGGTCATCGGAGGAACTGCCCACCGGCACCTATGCTTTTGAGTACACAATTACCGGGATATGCTCAGGTGAAAAAAGCACAGTTGTTACTATAAATTTGACTGAGGTTCCTGAGGCCCCAAAAGGAGAGCCTGTTCAGGAATTTTGCAGCCCAGGCGAGTACACCTTGGCTGCTCTGGAAGTTGAAGGTACAAACATCCAATGGCATACTTCCCCCCTTGGAGAAGAAACACTTCCTAAGGAGACAGTTCTACAAAACGGCATGACTTATTATGCCACCCAATCCAATGGTACTTGCCTTTCGGATGAAAGGTTAGCAGTAGAAGTATTTGTTTATTCTCAGGTAAGCAATAATACTATTTCCGGTGAACAGTCTTTGTACCAGATGAAATCATTGGTACTGAACCACAAGGAGCTTCGGGAAAGTTCACTTTTATATGGGAAGCTAAAACAGTAGGATCAGACTGGGAAATTATTGAGGATGCCAAAGAAAAGAATTACTCTCCAAACCCACTTATTGAGACCACAAATTTTAGGAGAACTGTCTCCGATGAGATATGTGGAGATCATATAAGCAATGAAATAACCATTAAAGTGGCCACTGCACCTATAATGGCTAACAATGATGTTTTCGGGCCCTTAATAAACTTTGAGTTCCATTCATTGCCTTCAATTTTATTGAATGACAGCCTGAAAAATAAACCGATCGTCCCTGAAGATGTAGAAATCAACGTTTTAAGCATTATTGATCAAGATGGGAATGTTGTTTCATTGGATTACAATTTGGACCCTGAAGGTATAATAAAACTCCCTGAAGACATCCCGCCTGGAGATTACTTTATTCGATACAACATTTGCCAAAAAGATGTTCCTGACAATTGCAGTGAGGCCAATATTACCTTAACCATCATAGGAATTTCTATTGATGCAGAAAAAACGCTTGATAGGACACAGGCTTTGCCGGGTGATATAGTAAATTATATCATTAAGTTAAAAAACACCAGTACTTTCACTTTATCAAACATAATTCTAACTGAACTATTACCTGAAGAGCTGATGCTTCTTTCTTCCACACCTTCATTAAGCACTTCCAACACATGGGAAATAAGTAATCTTGCCGATGGAGAAACCGTGGAGTTGGGATTGTCTGTAATGCCAACAATAGATGGAAACTATACCAATGAAGTCAATATAAAGGTAGAAAATTACGACCAAACGATTCGAAGTGAAGAGTTACAGGTTAGGCCTAAGATGGTTGACTTGGCCATAGAAAAAACCTCCTTTAATTCCACAGTCAATGATGGCAGTTCTTTCGAATACCAAATAATAGTTACCAACAACGGACCTGACCCCGCTGACAATGTTCGAATTGTGGACTTTTTACCGGCACAATTGGCTTACGAATCAGAAGTGTTGAATGCTGAAGGGTTACTTTCTACCCCTAGTTTTTCTCAAGAAGAAGATATATTGGTTTGGAACGTACCCCAATTTGAAGTGGGTGCCACCCTCACCATCACCCTAACAGTAAAGGCTATTGCTGATGGAAGGATCAGGA
Source organism: uncultured Cyclobacterium sp. (assembly GCF_963976465.1). NCBI lineage: Bacteria > Pseudomonadati > Bacteroidota > Cytophagia > Cytophagales > Cyclobacteriaceae > Cyclobacterium > uncultured Cyclobacterium sp. The sequence continues at coordinate 2,764 of NZ_CAXBOC010000178.1, forward strand.
ATAGAGCTGAGGTAAGTGCAGACGGACAAGATGTATTACCCGAAAACAACACTTCTATTGAAGTAAAAACCATTCTTCCACTATTTATCCCAAATGTAATCAAACCTGATGGAGATGGTAAAAATGAAACTTTTGTAATTAGAGCCTCCCATAGGTATGAACGACTAGAGCTGGTGATATTTAATCGATGGGGAGACATCGTTTTTTCTTCCACTGACTATCAAAACGATTGGTATGCTGAAGGTTTATTGCCAGGGACATATTATTATCAAGTTAAAGGCGTAAATTTTGATAAGAAAGAGAAACAATACAAGGGCTGGGTACAAGTGATTAAATAAAATATGAAACCAATAACCTTACATAGCATTCTTATAACCGTTAGTGTTCTCTTTGCATTAACCTCTGCTCAAGCACAACAACTTCCTCAGTATAGCCAATACGTATTTAATCCTCTTCACATTAATCCTGCCTATGCAGGATACAAAATTGACCCTTTTGTACAAGCTACCTACCGAAGTCAGTTTAGTGGATTTGAAGGAGCTCCACAAACTTTTTCCGTTGCCGCAGATATCGGAAATATGGAGCAAACCATGGGTTTCGGCATACAAATTAATTCAGACAAATTCGGAGCCAGTAATATCCAGAACTTACTCCTTACGTACTCCTACAGTGTGCAATTGACCTATAGTAGCTATCTAAGCTTGGGGGTTAGTTCAGGTTTTGCTTCTTATGGCCTAGATGCAAGTCAATACCTGCCTGATGACCCCAGTGATCCCGGCATACCTCAAGGTAAAATAAATGCCATCACGCCCAATTTAAATCTTGGTATATTTTTTCATACACCTCAGTTTTTTACAGGTTTAAGTGCTTATAATCTAGTAGGGCAAAATATTCTTGAAAAGAAAAACCTGGCAGCACTCTTGCCCTTGTCAGATGGAGTTTCTCTTAAACCTTCACTTTTAATCCGTGAGGAATTGAATGGCCCTACAAGTTTTGACATAAATGCAATGTTTCTTTTAAGAGAAAATTATTGGATAGGCACTTCTTTCAGGTCAGGATTCATAAAAAATAAAGCTGCAATTGCTGATATTGGAAGCAATAGGAAAGCCCTTGCCTTGCTAATGGATATTTTCATTACCCAAGAACTCAGAATGGGTTATGCCTATGATTTCAACCTTAACAGCAAAAGCAATTATACCAACAACAGTCATGAGCTTTCTCTGGGGTATTATTTAAATAACAAATGGTTTGATTCACCATCCCAAAGGAATTTTTAACCTTTATTAAAACCAAGTTTACCAATGCATTATAACGCTTATAGTCAGTGTTTTTTGGCAAATTTACTTCGTTTCATGAGATGATGTAGTTCTAAAGCAGCATTAACAAATTTCTGTCTGCAGATTAGGCTCAGATGCAACATCGCCTAACCTTCTTTGCATTTTCACTTCAACTCGAATGCTAAGACCTAATCCGGAGTTAAGTCTTAGATTGAAGAGATATCCTGTTTTCAATGGCTGATTTTTGATGCTTAGGGTTACAATGTTCTAATGCTTCATTGGTCTTGACGAAAAAATTATCCTTTCCAATAGCTTCAATCAGCCCACTGCTATAAAAGATATCTCGTGCAGGACCGATAGCTCCAGCAACCAAGAGCTTAATTCCTTTATTATTAAATTCCTGAATAGTCTGACGCAACATATGAATGGCGCTACTGTCAATATAATTGATCGCCTCTGCATTCAGGATGATGTATTTTACTTCCTCTCCTTTAAGGTCAAGCTGATTTTGCAATTCTTTTTTGAAATACTCCCTATTTCCAAAATACAACTGAGCATCGAATCGAATAATTAGAATATCCCTAAACGTTTCGGTATCTTCCGGAAAACGGGCTATATTTTTAAAATAGTCCGTATTTCTAATTCTACCCAAAACTGCAATATGTGGTCTTGAGGTTCTGTAAACCAACAACAATAATGAGATTAATACCCCAAGCAGAATGCCTTCTTTAATTCCTACAGTAAGGGTGATCAAAAAAGTTGCAAGCAAGAGATAAAACTCATCTCTTCTATTCTTGAAAAGCTCTATTGGGTAATTGAAGTCAATTAGCCCAAAAACTGCCACCATAATAATGGCGGCCAATACCGCATTGGGCAAATAATAAAATAATGGTGTTAAGAACAATAACGTTAAGCCGACCACCAAAGCACTTACCATCGGTGCCACGCCTGTTTTCGCTCCGGCTTGATCATTGACAGCCGTCCTAGAAAACCCACCGGTTGTAGGATAGGATTGAAAAAAAGATCCTAAAATATTAGCTGTCCCTAGGGCGATTAACTCCTGATTGGAATCGACCTTATAATCTGTATGCTTCTCTTCGATGGCTTTGGCAACAGATATGGCTTCCATAAAAGCGATCAATGCAAGTGTCAGGGCAATAGGTAGGAGCTCAGAAACTCTGGAAATTTCAAACGCAGGTACCTTTAATGATGGCAAACCACTGGGGACATCGCCAACAATTTTAACCCCCTCTTCATTTAAATTAAAAAAATAAATGGTCAACACACCCAATACCACCACCACCAAGGCAGCTGGTATTCTGCTATTCAAACGCTTGATAGATTTTATTACCACAATGGCCAAGAGACCAATAGACAAAGCAATCCAATTGGTATCAGAAACTGTAGCTATGGCATTTTTTAATAAAACATGAATTTGATTACTTCCCTCAATTTCAGTACCTAAAAGATGTTTCAATTGACTCAAACCTATGATAATGGCTGCTGCAGAGGTAAAACCACTAATGACAGGTTTTGACAAAAAATTCACCAAAAACCCCATCCGCAATAAGCCCAGCCCCAACTGTATAAGTCCCATAAAAATGGCCAAGAAAATGGCCATGGCAATGTATTCGTCAATGCCTGAAAGGGCAAGTGCCCCAAGGCCTGAAGCAACCAAAAGAGAATCCATGGCTACCGGACCTACGGCCAATTGCCTTGAAGTACCCATAATGGCATAGACCACCTGGGGGATCAAAGAAGCATAAAGTCCAAAAACAGGCGGTAAACCTGCAATCATTGCATAGGCCATCCCCTGTGGAATAAGCATGATACCTACCGTCAAACCTGCTCCTATATCTCCGGAAAGATAAGATTTTTTGTAGCCCGGTAGCCACTGTAATATGGGAAAGTATTGTTTTAACATGTCATTAATTTATACCCAAAAGTACTGCAGAACAAATTAGGCAACAGTAACAATGGTCACAAAGGTCTAGCAAACACTTTAGCGCTATCGAATGAACCAAAACCTGACAATAAGCAGGAAGTTTTTTCAAGGAATAATCAATTAATACAATCTTAACCAATCCTTGTCAACTAGAATAAGCCTTTGATTTTCATTTCCTTCAATATAAATTAAATCTGACAACGATCCTTTGGAAGGATTTATTATATAAACGCCTAAGCCTAATTATATAAGGTACTTGTTTGAACTTTATTCCTAAGCGACCACACCCAATAATCTCATGTCATCAATAGAAATATTGAGAAGAAAACAAAATGGTTAAGCAAAAAATACAGTTTAGTAAAAGAGCATAATCAAATTACTTAGGGAAGATGAAAAAGTTATATTGCCAAATCAATTATACAAAACCTATCTTTTAGGTATTCTAGGCTAAGGCCGACTTAAATTCCCTATTCTAAAATAACTATATTGCTCATAGCTAAATAAAGAAATCATTTATCCAATTTTACTTTGTAAATCATGACTGACAATACCAACACCAATTCGATTGTCATTTTAGGTGCTAGCGGTGCGGTAGGTTCAGAAGCATTAAAGACCCTGTTGGCCAATAACAATGTACACCAACTGACCTTGCTTGGGCGAACTCCCATTTCAGGCATCAAAAAAGACAATGTTTATCAACACAAAATAAATGTAAGCAAACCCGATAGCTACCAAGAATTTATTCCTGGTCATGACATTGCAATCTGTACATTGGGTGTAGGAGAACCAAGTAAGATTAGTAAAGAGGAGTTTTTAAAGATCGATAAAGAAGCCGTATTGGAGTTTGCGAAGGCATGCAAAAAAAGTGGCGTCCGACATTTTGAATTATTGGCATCCGTGGGTATAAGCCCAAAGTCTAGTTCATTCTACTTACGAGCAAAAGGTGAGTTGGTAGCAGCTTTAAAGGCTTTGGCATTTGACCGATTGAGCATCTTTCAACCTTCTATGATTTTAACTCCAACCAATAGGTATGGGATATCTCAGGCAATCGTCTTAAAAGTTTTCCCACTACTCAAACCATTTTTAATAGGAAACTTGCGAAAATACAGGGGAATTCCTGTCTCTGTTTTGGGCCAATCCATGGCTGAAAATATTTTTATTGCAGGCAAAGACTACGAAATCTTACAATGGGACCAATTTTATTCAATAATTGATAAATCAAACAAGATTGAAAACCATTGACTTGGCACGACATCCTAAATTACAGAACCCACCCATCCTTAATTAAATATCGGGCCATCGATTCTATCGAAGTCTAAATTTTGTAATTATTGAACTTTAACCTCAGGCAGACCTAAAGACATTTACTATTATCCGGTGTTTTTTGTTAATTTGCGTATTGAATATAAACCTTACTTAATTCCAGACGATTAGACCATGAAGTTTGATTTTAAAGCAGATGTATTGCCTCATTTTTTAGCGATTTCTTCCTTTTACCTGATCGTTGTACTCTATTTTTCCCCCATTGTATTTGAAGGGAAGATGATTTTTCAAACTGATATCCTTCAATGGGAAGGTTCCGCCAAAGAAATATTGGACTATAAGGATAGCACCGGGCAACAGGCACTTTGGACCAATCGAATGTTTGGAGGAATGCCGGCCTATTTGATTCACCTAGACCCAAAAGGGGATATTACCAATTTCTTAATCAAGGTATTGACCTTCGGGCTTCCACATCCCATTAGTGCCCTCTTCTTCGGAATGGTCTCCATGTACTTGCTTCTCATCTGTTTCAAAGTTCGACCTTATATTGCCATAATAGGGGCTTGGGCCTTTGCATTCAACACCTTTAATTTCTTGAGTTTAGAGGCAGGACACAATGCCAAGATCTGGGCCATAGGTATTGTCCCTTTATTACTGGCAGGTGTACACCTGGCTTTCAATGGCAAAAAGCTACTGGGCATCGTAATCACCGCTTTCGCAGTATTGCTACAGTTGAAGTTTAACCACCTTCAAATTACCTATTACACTTTATTATTGGTCATTGTCTATGGCATAGGCCAACTGGTCATTGCCTATCAACAAAAAAAATTACCGGCTTTCGCAAAGATTACCGCTATGCTGCTATTGGCAGCTGTAATCGGAGCAATGGGCCATGCCGCCCGACTAAGTTCAGTATTGGAATATGGAGCCTATTCTATTAGAGGGGAGCGTAATCTTCCCATAGCTGAACAAAATGACACCGGTCTGGACAAAGAATATGCTTTCAATTGGTCCAATGGAAAGCTTGAAACTTTCACTTTGCTTATCCCTAATTACTTTGGTGGGGCATCCCAAGGAGAAGTTCCTAAAAACTCTGCTTCAGAGAAAGCCCTTCGCTCCAATGGGGTGGACAATGCACAAGTAAACCAGTTTCTCAATGGCGCTCCCACCTATTGGGGTGATCAACCATTTACAGGAGGCCCCATATATGGCGGCGCAGTCATGATTTTTCTATTTATTTTGGCTATAATCTTTTCACCTCCACTGTATAGAAATGTATTCCTGTCGATGGTAGTCCTGACCCTAATGCTTTCCTGGGGTAAAAACCTTGCATGGTTTAACTTTGCGATCTTTGACTATCTACCGGGATACAATAAGTTTAGAGCTGTATCCATGGCCTTGGGAATGACCCTTTTTGTAATCCCATTATTTGGGGCCATAGGTCTGGAAAATGTGGTGGAGAGAATAGGTAAGAAAGAAAGTTTAAAACCCTTCTTAATTGGTACAGGTATAACTATAGGTTTAATTCTAGTTGGGGTTGTTTTTGCCTCGTGGGCCGGTTACCAATCTTCCGCAGGTAATCCCGGATATCCTGACTGGCTAATGGAGGCGCTGAAATCTGATAGAAAAAGCCTATTGATGTCGGATGCACTTAGGTCAGCAATCTTCATTTTAATACCAGCCCTACTATTAGGCTTGGTCTATTATAATAAATTAAAAATCAACTATGCACTTTTAGGTATAGGCTTGACAATATTGATAGATCTTTGGGGAGTCAATAGTCGCTACTTAGATGGGGATAGCTTTATTGAAGACCCTAGTGAACAACATTTTGCGGCCACTCCTGCAGACAACAAAATAAGTGCGGACAAGAGTTATTTTCGCGTTTTAAACATTCAAAACCCTTTCAATGATGCCCGAACGAGTTACCGTTTCAATAGCATCGGAGGATACCATGGCGCTAAAATGAGTAGGTATGGTGATTTAATTGATCGAATTCTTCTTTCGGAAATCAATGGGTTTGTCAAGAAAGCCCAAGAAGGAAATTTTGACTATAAAAGCATTCAAAGAATAAATATGCTAAACACCAAATACCTTTTGGCTGGAAAGGCTGAAAATGCTGTATTCCTAAACCCCGAGGCCAATGGTCCTGCTTGGTTTCCTGAAAATATAATCAACACCAATTCAAATGAGGAGGAGATAGAAACATTGGCAGAAATTAATACCAAAGAAACAGCCACCTATAATGCACAAGACAATGGCAATCAAAGCTTAGGTGCCGGAAATGGTACCATCAAACTAGATAAATATGCTCCCGATGCCATTAGCTATAA